>SCUC01000368.1 GCA_004322375.1 Bacteroidota bacterium | reverse complement strand
CGAAATCAATCGGCAAATAGGGATACTGGAGGATGGAGGAAAGATTGTCCAGGAAACATTGTTGTGGGATGCAGATAAAGGAATCGCGTATTCCATGAGAGGAAAAGAGGAGGCGCACGACTACCGGTATTTTCCTGACCCGGATTTGGTTCCTGTGATTGTTGACAAGGAATGGATTGATGAAGTGCTGGAGGAATTGCCGGAACATCCGACAACACGACGCGACAGGTATATTTCAGAATACGGGCTTCCTAAATATGATGCTGATATTCTTACATCGGAGAAAGGGTATGCAGATTATTTTGAGGAGACGTGCCTGGCGGTGAGCGGTGAGCTGAGGGCGGTGGGTAGAAGGGCAGAGGAGCAAGGGAGCAGAGGAGCGGGGGTGCAGGGGAGCGGAGGGGCAGAGGAGCAGGGGAGCAGAGGAGCAAGGGAGAAGTGGACTAATGAAGCAGTTAGTAGAGAGGCAATTAAGCAGGTAAGCAATTGGGTGATGACTGAGGTGTTGAGAGTTGTTGGGGAACGTAAGATTGATGTGAGAGAGTTTCCAATTTCTCCTGCAAGATTGGCGCAGTTGATTACACTTATCAACGATGGAACGATTAGCGGCAAAATTGCAAAAGATGTCTTTGAAGAAATGCTGACATCGAACGATTCGCCGAAATACATTGTTGAGCAGAAGGGATGGGTTCAGGTATCAGATACCGGAGCGATTCAACAAGCTATTGAAGAAATAATGTCGAAGAACCCAAAGCAAGTGGAGCAATATCGTTCCGGCAATGAAAAAGTATTCGGCTTTTTTGTGGGACAGGTGATGCGAGCGATGGGAGGGAAGGGAAATCCGAAAGTTGTCAATGAACTGTTATTGAAAAATCTGGAAAAAAAAGAATAGCTCAAATAAGTTGATATAACCTTGCGAAGGTTTTACTCAGCTTTATTTAGAATTCAGACGTTTAATAAACATCCTGTATTCACAATAAACCTTCGCAAGGTTACTAACATTAAATACTATGTTATGTACGCACGTACATAAAGGAAAGAGAGAAGACGATGAGATATACTGCTATGATGTGCTTGATTTCTATGGTATTGTATTCTTGCTCAACGACAAACAAATTTGTCAGTGAAACCAAGGGGAGTTATCAGGTTACTGTTCCGAAAACGAAGTGGGTGATGTCCTTTCCCGAAGGTGGTTTTGATGTTGAGAATGAGAATCTTAAGCCGGACGGGAAAACAGGATATTATTATTTTACTGACGGCCCTTCGGACATTGATGTTTCGTTTTACATCGAACCGGCAACGGATTGCAGCGATGCTATGAGCTGCAGAGATTACGCACTCAACAACAAGGCAATGATGTTTGCCAAAGCGAAAGATTTACAGTTGACGGAGTTCGGCGATTGGGCAATGATTGAGTTTTTCGTGCCCGAATTTCAAGAAAAAGAAATCAACCAACAACATATGTACGCGCATTATGTTAAAGAGGGGTTCTGGATTAATGTTCATCTCTCTAAAGTAAATTATAAGAAAACCGATAGGAAATTGTTTTTAGATTTTGTCAAATCAATTTCATTTAATAAAAAGATTGTTAAAGAAAATATAAATTAGCTGACTAGGAAAGAGCCTATTCCAAAAAACGTATGCTCATATCTAGGGAACTAGGTGTCTAATCATTTTTTGTAGAGACGGGGAGGAATGATTGGATTCCCGCTTTCGCGGGAATGACACAAAAGTTTTTTTAGAGCCTTTAAAAGTTCTACTAACTACTTACCACTTACTACCATCAAATTATGAGAAAAAAACTTATAGCCGGAAACTGGAAAATGAACAAAGACATCCACGAAACTGCAACTCTCGTGGAACAATTAAAAAACTCCATTACACCAACAATCCAGAACTCCAACACTCCTGTGGACATTTTAATTTGTCCCCCGTTTACATCGCTTGTAATTGCTAAGATGATGATTAAAGAAGTGCCGCTCAAGCTCGGAGCGCAAAACATGTCGCAGCATGAAGAAGGTGCATACACAGGTGAGGTTTCAGCAAAAATGTTGAAATCTATCGGGTGTGACTATGTTATTCTTGGGCACTCAGAACGGAGACAATATTTTAAGGAAACGAACGAGCTTATTAACGCCAAATCGAAGCAAGCATTAAAGCACGGGCTGACGCCAATTATTTGTGTCGGTGAAACGTTGGAGGAACGTGAAGCGGGCGTAACGGAAGATATTATCAAAACGCAAGTAAAAGGCGTGTTAAGCGAAATGACATCCGATGAGGTCGCGAAATGTGTAATTGCGTACGAACCTGTATGGGCAATCGGGACGGGCAAGACCGCAACGCCGGAACAGGCAAATCAGGTTCACCAATTTATTAGGAAGCTTGTCGGACAGCTTTATTCATGGACTGTAGCGGAGAAACTTATCATTCAATACGGGGGAAGTATGAACGATAAAAATGCAGCTGAGTTACTCTCTCAATCCGATATTGACGGTGGCTTGATTGGTGGTGCGAGCTTGAAGGCAGATGCATTTGCGGCTATTGTACTGGCGGGGATGGAAGTGGCGAAGGAATAACTATTGTTTCAGGATTCAGGTTTCATGTTTCAGGAACAAGTAATTGTCAGTTATCATTCGCGAGATTTGTCAGTACCATAAGCTATTGCCACTCTAAACTGTTTCTTCTTTTCAACTAAATTGATTTTTGAAATTTATTTGATGCTTGAAAATTGAGATTTGTAGTTTCATCAACTATGTCTCACCGAAATAATATCTCCATCCTTCACGATATATTCTTTGCCTTCAAGACGCCAGACGCCGTGTTCTTTTGCTTTAGCGAATGAGCCATATTTGGTATAGTCATCGTAGTGAACGACTTCTGCGCGGATGAACTTGT
>SCUC01000041.1 GCA_004322375.1 Bacteroidota bacterium | reverse complement strand
CGGGCGGCTTCCTTGATGGCATTCCATTTCTCCTCCTGGAGCATCGCGACCTCGACTGCATGACGCACTGTTCCGCCAAAGTTATGCACTTTTTCTTTCATCGTCCACCCTTCAAAAACAAAGCCGTTCACGTCGTGCCAGACAGTGTCTTTCAATCCTCCTACGCCATGGACAACGCAGGGCTGTCCGTTGCTCATCGCATGCATCTGGCTGATGCCGCAGGGTTCGTACAGGCTAGGCATGAGAAACATTGTCCCGCTTGCATAGAGCGCTTTTGCTATTATTTCCGAATACCCTCTGACGAAAACGAATCGTTCATGATACCGGGAGGCTTCGCTTAAATACCATTCGTAGTCAGGGGTGCCCGTTCCTAATAATATATATAAGCCGTTTGAATCGTTTAATGTTGCCGCGATGGAATCAAGTGAAACCTGTCCATATTCATCCTTCTCGCATAACAATCGAACTTTTTGTTCAACAACGCGGGTTACGCTTGTCATGAGGAGATTGATATTCTTCTCTCGAAGCCATTGCAGCTTTCGTATGCTATCATCAAGCGTTAAACCGCCAATCTGTACTTGATGATTCTGCACTTCGTTCATAATAAGGTTGAGCAGTTCCGGGATTGGAGTTGGTGAAACAGAAACAGGAGAATAGCTGAAGCCGTTAAGAATACCGGAGAGCCTCCCCTCCATTTTGGCTTGCTGTAACAATGGTTCCAGCCCTTCTCCGCCAAAGTAGCCGTTCGCATGGTTGCTGGAGTGGAGAATTTCATCGGCGTATGTTTCGGAAACAGTGTTGACCTTGTACGAAAACCGGATGCCCGCAAGCATGGGAGTGTAAAACCACGAATCGTAGCGCGGGTCTTTCCAGTGATAGACCCAATCGGTATAATGGAACAGTTCCGGGAACCATGCCTCAAGAGAAGAATCATGATTACGCATCGGTCTCGTCCCTTGAATGCCAAGATTGTGAACAGTAAAAATCGTTTTGAAATTGTTGAGATGAGAAAATTCAGGATGGAGGTCTCTCAAGAGCAGCAATGTAGCCGCGTGCCAGTCGTGAAGGTGAAGCACACCTTCCGTACCCGGCAGGCGAAGAAATTGTCCGACAGCAGAACAAAACAGCGCATACTTGGAAGCGTCGCGCGCAAACGGCTGGTCGGATGGGTCATTAAAATAAATCGGCTCGCCGATTATCCACGGATGATGGACAACAATGTTACGAACTAATTCATATGACTTTTGCAAGCTCACTTCCCAAAATTCTGCTTCATGCCAATGATTACGAAACGGAAAATGAATCCTCCCCATTAATGATGCCGGATTTTGATGATGAAGAAATCCATACGAAGGAATAATGACAGTACATTTCCATCCCAACGCGGCAAGCGCATTGGGAAGGTCATGAACAACATCCCCTACTCCCCCAACTTTTCCTCCTCGCAGTGACGCATTCTCCGAGGCGACCATAATAACGTGTCGTGGTTCAGGCATACCGTTTATATCTCCGTGCCATCGGGAAGCACCGCATCTTTCATCACAATCGTTATGCCTGAGCGAATCACATAGCGATTTTTCTCATCGGTAAATTCATCAAGATTATCCTTGTTCATAATCTTGACATTTTTACCGATACGCGCGTTTTTATCAATAATTGCGTTACGGATGAACGTTCCTTCGCCTATCCCCATGGGAGTTCGCCCTGCCCGTAAGTCTTCCTCGCGTTCTTCATTCGATTGGTAGAAATCCAATCCCATAAGCAGCGTGTTTTCAAGAACCGTTCCCTCATCCAATCTCGACCTGATGCCGATAACCGAGTTAAGGCATCGCGCACTTTTAATTATGCAGCCATCGCACACCATTGTATCGGTAATATCGCTTTTTAATATTTTGCTGGGAGGAAGAAATCGGGGTCGCGTATAAATGGGAAACTCAACATCGAAAAAGCTGAACTCAGGATTGGGCTGTTTTACTAATTTCAGATTTGCATTGTAAAATCCCGGAATTGTTCCAATATCTTCCCAGTATCCTTTGAATAAGTACGCTTGAACGTTTAGCTCTTTAATAGCTGCAGGAATAATATCTTTTCCAAAATCGTTGAAGAATGGCTCCCTATCGAGAAGATTAAACAGCACGTCCCGTTTAAACAAATAAATTCCCATTGAAGCGATATAGGGAGCGAGGTTCGCCTCATACGAATTCAATCCAAGCGCAGTTGTATCCACTCTCATTCCGTGAAGCGCATCGCCCGACGGTTTTTCTTTGAAATCAATCACTTTCCCTCTCCCGTCAATTTTCATCAGTCCGAAACCCGGAGCAAAATGCTCATTCACCGGAATTACTGAAATCGTGATGTCGGCATTCGTATCTTTATGATGCTGGAGAAAGAGACGGTAATCCATTCTGTACAGATGGTCGCCGGAAAGAATCAAATAATCATCAACTTTCCAGGGATCAATGGCAGGACGCGACTTGCGAACGGCATCGGCTGTGCCCTGAAACCATTCGGGATTTGCCAACGATTGAGAAGCAGCAAGAACATAGACAAAGCCTTTTGAGAAAGGAGAAAACCGGTAGGTGGCAGAGATATGCTGGTTCAGCGAAGCGGAATTGAATTGCGTCAGCACAAAAATTTTATGCACATCGGAGTTGATGCAATTGCTGACAGGAATATCAATTAAGCGATATTTCCCTGCAAGCGGCAGAGCCGGTTTCGCACGGTAATCGGTTAGCGGCGACAATCGTGTTCCCCTGCCTCCTCCTAAAATAATCGCCGCGACTCTATCGGTTAATTTTCTCATGGGCTATCTTTCATAAAAAGTAGATTGAAACAGAATTACTGATGTTACCCTATACATAAGGTTTGGCAGGGGCTGTCTCAAAAGATTGTAGGCGTAACCTTCAAGTTGCGTTTCCAACTCAAAACCGCAGACATAAAGTCTGCGACTACACTATAACCGGGCTTTTGAGACAACCCCTGCTGACAAAATTTTTACTCGAAACGTGTGAATTCGTATTCACGCCACTTACGCAGAGCATCTTTTACAAGATGCAAAGTCCGAAATTCAATCCGCCGCGGCGGATTCGCTTCGCTGCTAATGACATGAATATTAAACAAGCAATTGTGCTTCGATTTTGTCAATCTGCGATGGGTATGAAACCCATCGCTGGAACATAACATTGTCATCAACATTAATAACAATGCTTGTCATTGATTGACCTGCTAATGACATGTTTCTTTCTACTTGCGATAGAAGACTGAAAGTGACGTTTTCATTACTTTTACCCATCACTATCCCTTCCCTACAAAGTAGGGAAGGGCAAAACGAATCCCTGATAACCCGATATACATTGGCGGGATGGGTTGAAGTAAAGCACATCGCTAGCACATAGAATGTCATCAACGTTAATAACAATGCTTGTCATTGATTGACCTCAGAATGACAGTCTTTAGAATTATTGTATGTACCCTTGATAACCATCAATCACTCACTTGAGAACGATGTAGGGTAATTTCAACTTCATTCACTAACAATGCTACGATACGCGTAACTATCTCGTCAGGCACACCATCGAAGCTTTGTGATCGAAGCCGCATATCGCAGACTTCATTCACGTAATCTACAACGACAAATTTACCGTCTGCGGTTAAGGCTATTTCTGTCGAGAAAAAATCCAACTTGCAAATTTTCCGTATAGTATGAATATAGTTCCTGAGAGGAGAAAGCTCGTACACCAGCTCTTCCATCGGGGATACTTCGCGATAGACGTGAGTTTGATCATCCCACCAGCAGAGAATAGATTCGCCAAACGCATACAGCACCCTAAACCATGCCCTGCTCTCTTCAATACGCTTTGGGTAAATTTTTTCCTGAACGAGGTATTTGTCGCGCGGGTGTTCCTGACGAGCAAGGTGAATATCCATAAGAGTATGAGCATTAAGGTGAACACCGAAGCCGCCGCCAGTCGTGTTTGCGGGCTTAATAACAAAGGGAGCGCCAATCGCGCCGGCTTCTTTGGGAGCAAGCATAAGCATCGGCTGGGCGTAAAAGGGAGGGATAATTAAGGAGTGTGGAACAAATAGTCCCGCCGCCATGAGCTCGAGATGCATGGTGGCTTTATCGCGGCAACGCTCTGCAAGATAATAATTATTGAAAATTCTTGTCCCCCGACTTTCGAGAAGATTCACTAAGGAAACAAACCTATCGTCGCTATCGGAAGCGCGATCGAATAACGCGCTTACGGGAAGCCCGGACGATTCGATTGCGTGTATAGCTTCGCTAAGGTTAGATTCCTCAATCCTGAACGTAGTGATCCCCCGCCGCTCGCATTCTCTCTCTATCGCTGAGATAAAATCGGCGTCATATTCCCAATTCCATGCAATCGCTAATTCTTTAATCTCCATACGTTATGAAAAGTACGAACAAAAACGCGGAGGAGCAAATACCGGGGGTTAATATTGTGTTAAGAAATATTATCGCATTAAGACCATTTTTTTGATGTCAGTAAAGGAGCCTGCCTGTAAACGATAGAAATAGATGCCGCTCGGCAATCCTTTAGCGTCCCATACTTTCGACTTATACCCTGCATCCTGCATCTCATTAACAAGCTTGGCTACTTCCTGACCTAACATATTATATACTTTTAATGAAACAAAACCATGACCATATAACTGATAATGTATTATGGTCATAGGGTTAAATGGATTGGGATAGTTTTGGTACAACCTGTATGATACAGGATAACCATCGTTTCCCCTTACAGAGGCAACAATATCAGACCTCAAAAGCGTGTTTTCGTCACCGAAAACATAAATGACGTTTTCATCCTGAAGAAGAGATATTTTCCACAGGATCACATCCGTATTTGTAATTTGAATTACCCAAGTGTTGCCTCCATCCGTAGTCTTCCAAATTTTCCCATTCTCTCCGCAGATCCAGCCGGTCAAGCTGTCTAACATTTTCATATCCAGGGGCCATCCTGAGCCTGGAAGAAAAATTGAATTCCATGTTAAGCCGCCGTCTTCGCTCTTTCGTACTACTCCTGTGCCGCTAAATGGAAAAAATCCAACTGCATAAACAAGGAGAGTGTCTATCGCATCAATACCGGTAATAATCGGATGTCCCGTAGGATAACCCGAGTAAGCCCAACTCTTGCCGCTATCATCAGTTTTTGCAATATATCCGACATCTGTTGCTATAGGATTTCCCCCTCCAATCCAACCTTTTTGACGGTTGATAAAATCTCCTACCCCTGCTCTTCGAAAGAATAAGCTATCAGCGCTATTTTTTACATACCAATTGTTACCACCATTAGAAGTATGAAATAATATACTATCAAATAACAATCCTTCTGTAGTGTTGAAGAAAACAAGCGGGCCATAATAATGGGAGAACCCGGGTCCTATGAATGTTGAATCCCAGTACGCACCGCCATCAGTCGTGAACACTACCCATTTATTGTAACCTCCATATCTTACCCATACGTGCAGTGAGTCCAAGGCGAGTATATTGAAAAAAAATCCTGACTTTCGTAGTTGCAGGTTCCACGTGTAGCCGCCATCAGTCGTTTTGTAAAGGTCGCCGTTCTGTGGTGTAAACCACCCTATATTCTTTGTAGCAAATGACGCGCTCAAGCCAAATAAAAAAGTATCGCCAGTAGAAAAACTCATCGGTATCTGCACCCATTGCTGTGCGTGCAGTTCGCCGCAAAAGAACAGCATCAAAAACAAGAATACCCGTAAAAATTTCATCACAATTTTATCTCTCTTGTCATAGCAAAAAACCCGCAGAGCGTTTTTATCCGCTTGCGGGTTTGTAATAAACTCGTATATCCTGTTGCTACACTGACTATAGTTATTTGTCATCGTCCTCTATCATGCGACTCTAAAGCATTGTACAAAATTGTGTAATAAAAAGGAAGCGTTTTATATTATTTTAATCAGTAAATTTGTATCCTCTGCTACATTGTTTATTTTTATAGCAAAAAAAATCCCGCGTATTTAAAATACACGGGATTTTTGTTACACACCGTTTTTCAAAGCGGGATTACTCCATTATGAACGATTATTTGAGGAGCAACATCTTTTTATGCTGGACAAAAGCCGCTCCCGGTTGTGAAACGCTTGTCGCTTCAAGGCGGTAAAAATAGACTCCGCTGGCGAAGCCGGCTGCATTCCACTCGATGTATTGCTCGCCCATGCTTTGCACTTCATCTGCGAGCAGGGCAACTTCTCTGCCTGAGACGTCGTAGATAGCAAGCCGCACGCGACTATCGGAGGGCAATTGGTAGGTAATGTTCGTCGTCGGGTTAAACGGATTGGGATAATTTTGTTCGAGCTTGTACCCTAAAATTGTCATAGCCGTTTCTTTGTTCATGCGAACTGTGGAGCGGTGTCTGTTCCAGGGGCTTAATTTTGTGGAATCGAAATAGAGATACGAAACCGAAGCTACGGTTTTCACTCCCTGTAATATTAGCGGCGCCGTAGAAACAGTATCAACCGTTGGAGAATAAAATTCGCCATTGATTCTTGAGGTAACTGTGTTCAAGATATTGATAAGAGAGATAGGATACCGCGTGCGCTGCCTGTACCCTAATGTCATCGCAGAATCTGCAAGCATCACGATCTCGCGAATTGTTTTGCCATTCAATATTGTTTCAGGACCGCTGGCTTGATTGAAAACAAGGTCACCCAATCCGGGAGGCGTTATGCCGAGATCGCTTGCGGCGATATTGGTTTTCAAGGCAGTGACGTGCTGTGTCAGGCTGTTGCCCGCGTTTCCAAAGTATGTCGTTGTTTTTATCTCTCCGCGGAAGGTGAGATAATTGGCAGGTTTTTTCAATGCAGAACGGCTGAAGATGTAATATCGCACCTCAGGAGCTCGGTAGTTCCACCGTAAATAAAAGAACCAGCCATAATAAAGGGAGCTATCGGTGAACCGGTGTCCAACGCGAAGGAACCCGCCGTCACCCGGGGTTTCCCAGCCAAATCCATGATTCATAAAAACGCTATCCCGCACGTTACCGGCAGTGGGTCGTAACCCGCGTTTCGTGAAACCGGATTTTGTCACGTAAGCAGCAAGCCCGCGATAATGTTCAGGACGGAATGTCCTGTATTTGGTTGTATCTGCAACGGCAGCAGATGATTGCTGCGCTTGGGAGCGATCGGGTAACGCTAATCCAATCACTGCTATCACAAGACAAAACAGTAGGTACTTTCTCATGGGCAAATTCCAATATATATAATTAAATCAGAGTTAGTGTTTTATTCCCGCCAGAGGCGGGCGAGGGTTAAATACCCCGTTCCTTGGAACGGTTAAAATTATTTTTTCGATACCCCGCTACTTGCGGCGGGGGTAGTTCATTCAGGAATTTTACTTTCTCATCAATAACAATAGTTATCATTTCGTATAACGATTGGTATTACAGAGTACAATCAACTAGATTTGAATGAAGACTTTAGCTTCATTAACGAGAAACCGGAGATGAATGAATATGCAGAACTTACAAAAGCTTTTTATGAAAATCAAGAAAAAAATTAGCTTTAAATAGGTTTTTTTATGCTGTGAATGTAACCCCGTAGATATACGAGGTAATTTGTCTGACGATAAGAGCAGTCTGAGAAACTGACCGAAAAGTTTCGCGGTTTTCTATTTTGAGCAGAGGATACGGAGATTCTTCGCTTTGCTGCTGCTAATGACACGTTTCTTTCTACTTGCGATATAGAAGACTGAAAGTGACGTTTTCATTACTTTTACCCATCCCTATCCCTTCCCTACTTTGTAGGGAAGGGCAAAACGAATCCCCGAAAACCCGATGCATGTTGGCGGGATGGGTTCAAGAAAAGCGCATTGCTATCACATAAAATGTCATCAACGTTAATAACAATGGCTTGCCATAGCTTGACCTCAGAATGCTAAACCTGAAGGGTTTTTGGACATTTTCAAAGACCCGTAGGGAAAGACACCATAGGGACTTTTCAGATAGTTTCTAAAAAAAGAGAGTTAGAGTGGTATTTTTACACTCTTATGGTCTTCCGGGAGGTTGCGGGAATTCATCCGGAGTTTCCTCTTTTTCTTTATTAACAAGCAAAAAGACTACCACGCCGACTACTACTGCCGCGCCTACCCAAATCCAGGGACTCATAGATGTCTCTTCTTCTTCTGCATTCATTGTAAAATAATAGTCATCGTATGTGATTCCGTTCGGAAATTCATCAGCAATATCCCATTCAATATTTTTCGCAGTTCCCGCAGACACATTGTTTCCCACGTCGCCTTTGAGATTCTCCGGCACATACCTGAAGCTTTCATCTCCTTGTCTTAACATCACAACATCAACTTGATATGTCTTATTTCGCTGTGCGGCTAAATCATAGGAAATCAATATTTTTCCTTGCTCTTGCTTATGATGTATATTAGACGTTAGAGCCTGCGTAGTGCGCGCATCTACAGGCTCAGATAGCACGAGCCGTAAAAATGCCGCTACGAGAAACAGACGGAAGGAGAAAGAACGAAGAAGAACATTCATTGCGCGCATTACTTCACCAATAAAACTTTTTTAACTGATGTAAATTCTCCGGCTACTAATCTCGCGAAGTACACTCCCGACGGGACTCCGGTCGCGTCCCATCGAACAACATATTCCCCGCTCTCCTCATACCCGCTGCGAAGCACGGCAACTTCCTCTCCTGCAAGATTATACATCTTGAACGAGACGTGCACAGCACGCGGCAGGAGGTATTCAAACGTCGTTACGGGATTGAACGGATTGGGATAATTATTGCTCAAGGAGAAGGAACGTGGAGCTACATTCCGTACCCGTTCGTGTATCGCTTCGCTGCTTCCGACAACAAGCTCAAACTGCGATACATCATTTGAAGATAAAAATTCATACGAGGAACGCGTTCTGAGATTTTGCGCTTTCCCCCTCTCCTTATCAAGCAGATACACCTCGAACCGTTCAGGCAGTTGCGATAGTTCACCAACAGTAAGCGTTCCTTTCTTTCCTTTGTTTACGTAAACCTGAAATTCCCATGTTTGAACATCTTGAAATTCCGGTTTGAAGTCGGTTGCGAAGCTGCTAAACTTATCGTCCCATTCCGGGCGAACAAAGACAACGGCAGGCAAATCTCCTACTGCCCGTGGACGGCGAACATCGAGCTTATCCCAACCGTTGGATGCAGTGGAAGCAACGCCCAGCGAAGCGCTCGCATCAATCAATGAATCCGATTCTAACCTGATTGGCAGTTTCCATTCAATACCCGCGCGATCTGCATCAGAAATGTTTTTCCCCAGTGAATTACCATAAGGAATCGTTAATGACGTTAGGCTCGATCCGTTGAAAAAGTAATACCCATTATATGGTTCCATCGCATAGGAAGAATAAAAGCTTCCATAGAATCCCCAGAGAGGATCGCTCAGGGAATTTGCCGCTTGCACAGTCTGCCAGGTTATAAAAAACGGATACGGGTTGGTGATAATATTCCAGCCTGAATGAAGAGGGATTTGAACTGCTCCACTATTCAAGGGAACGGAAGGAACAGTCGCGGAAAAATTCCATTTCCCTTTGTGAAGCAGCCAGAAACCTCTTCCTTCCGTAAATCGAAACTCTGAACTGCCGTTAAACTCCTCCAGATAATCGGATGAAGCGCCGTTATCCCGGT
>SCUC01000367.1 GCA_004322375.1 Bacteroidota bacterium | reverse complement strand
GGGAGAAGAAAGAGGAAGAGCTGGAAGGAATTCTTACCAATTACAAGGTGCTTGATAACGGAAAAAAGGTTCTGGCATATTACAAGCGGAAAAACGTTATGGGCGGCAACAGCGGAACGCATTTCGATCTTGTGTGTCTTGAGACGACAAGCGGCAACATCGTGTACAAGCAAGAAATCGCCATGACGACCTATGCGCCGGTTGAAGGCATCGCGAATTTCTTCTCCAAGACGATGTTAGGTCAAAATATCATTCACGCGCATGATTACTTTTTTGTGTTTGATGAATATGAAGTCGAAGGAGACATCGTATTCTTGATCCGGGGGACCGCAGGCGCAGGAGGAATGTGCAACCCGGAAACCCGCGATGACGATGGCGAAGGGCTTGTTCGTATCAACCTGCAAACGGGGCAAATTAAATACCGTTCGTACTTCCCTCTCAACAGCGTCGGATTCCGGTGGTCGGAAGTCAATTTCAATATTAATGATGCCCCGAAGCCAACCGTAGTGGAAGGAAAAATATATATCGTGGGCGCTGAGCGCGTAGTATGCGCAGATTTGAAGACCGGGAATATTGTCTGGAAAATAGATGAAGACCTCGGGTTTCCCACAACATGGTTTTTCCATGATAACACGATTTTCCTGAAAGTCGGGAAGCAAGCGTTCAACGCGGCAGTAGACGCGAAATCGGGCGATATGAATGTAAGCAAAGCGTGGAATAAAGACCCGTATAATATCTACGCGATTGACCCCGCGAACGGAAAAATCCTCTGGACAATCGAGTTTGAAAACGACCCGGCTCTCGGGATGGATATCGTCTTCGATGAGAAATCGAAAACGCTCTACGGCGCGGATGAAGAAGAGCTGTTTGCCGTCAAGCTCTCGCGCGATGCTGGAGGAAAAAAAGCCTGGACGTTTAATTTCGATAAGGACGGAAAAATCGGAGAGCTGGAGCATGAGGAGTGTTACGCGGTTACGCAAAGCGTTAGCTCAAGTTCCTCTCTTACCTTTACCGGGTCGGGATTATCCACGTCCACAACAACGCATTACGAAGCAAGCGCCGAGCTTGTGCTCGAACCTGTGTTTCGCGGAGACCATTTCACGATTTTTGGTCCCGATGGGGTCTGTTCCGTCGGGCTGGATGGCAAGCTTCAGTGGGCAACGGAATGGAACTGGGCGGGGAAGAAAGTAACCCTGCGCCCTTCGTTTCTTTCTTCAGGATATATCGCGTACATGGTAAAAGAAGATATCCAGTTGATTGATGAAAAGAGTGGCAAGCTTCTCTGGAAGGAAGAAGATGATTACGACGCCAAGCCTCTCATGGCTCCCAATCATAAATATCTCTACATGCTTGAGGACGATGAAGTAAGAGTGTATCGCATGGCTCCTTAAGCGCATAAGCCATGTCGTTCGCGGGCGGCGCTCTCACCCGCCGCCTGTGATTATTTTCGATATAAGATGCGGAATATAAGATTCAAGACAAGAATCATCCTTAATCTATAATCACATATAGAATTCTAATATTATGAAAATACCCAATTCAGGGTATTGGTACTTTAAGTCAAACAATATCTTTTCATCATTATTACTCTATCACTTGAAAGGAAACCATGAAGATTTTCTTACAATTTATCTCTCTCGCGATATTGGCTCCTCATTTTCTTTTTGCCCAGGCACCCGGCGATGAACACTGGGATTACCGATTCGGATTCCCCGGCACGAGCTATTATCAATATGTCATTGCCGTTGACCCACGCAATGGAGATGTGTATGCCGCTGGCGAACAATTTACCATGGCAGGCACAGCGCGAACAACAACCAATATCGCGAAATGGACCCGCTCAACAGGATATTGGTCTGCGTTAGGAACCGGAATTACAAACAGCAGCAACGGAAATTTTGCCGATGCAATGGCAGTGGATCCGCGTAACGGCGATTTATATGTGGGCGGAACATTTACAACCGCAGGCGGAGTTAGCGTAAAAAATATTGCAAAGTGGAACGGGACATCATGGTCGGCAGTAGGGAATAGTAACGGAATAGATGTTAAAGCCATTACAATAAACCCGGTAAATGGCGATGTTTACGTCGGCGGCTCGTTTAGCACTGTCGGCAGTGTTTCCGCTGCCAATATTGCAAAGTGGAATGGTACGGCGTGGAGCGCCCTGGGAAGTGGAATCAATAGCAATGTGGTTACGCTTGCGTATGACCAATCAACAAATACCTTATATGCAGGCGGTCTATTTTCAACTGCCGGTGGAAAGCCGATACAAGGATTAGCGAAATGGAATGGAAGCGACTGGGATTCAGTTGGATTTAGTTTTTATAAGGGAAGCAATGCAGGAAGAGTGTATGCTGTTTGTGTCAACGGAGGCAGCGTTTACGTAACAGGCGATTTTACAAAAATCGGTTCTTCAACAATTAATTATGTGGCAGCATGGAATAGCACCTCCTGGTCGCAAATAGGAACTATAGATTTATCGAGTACAGGCGGCGCGAAAGCAATAGCTTCGATCGGGAGTGAAGTTTTCATTGGCGGTAATTTTAATTTTTCAGGCGTTACGCCGTTGGCGTTTCTTGCGCGGTGGGATGGCGCTCAATGGTTGCCGGTTGGGGGTGGTATTACGGGGTATGCCTCTACCCGCGTGGAGGAGATGGCGGTATATGGAGACGAGCTTCTTATTGCTGCGCCGCAAATGAGCGCTACTGCGACCATTGCAGCGAAAAACTATGCTATTTACAATACGACAACTCAACAATGGTCGTCGCTTGGCGGCAACGGAACGCAAGGAATTGACAATTATATTAGAGAGATGGCGCTGGGACCGGATGGAAATGTGTACATCGTTGGAGGTTTTAAAGCAGCAGGGTATTCCGCTTCTCCCGGAATCGCGAAATGGGATGGAACGGCATGGAGCGCAGTTGCCAGGGGAATGGTTTTCGGCTCCTCCGCTCCTGAACCAAGATCCATAGCCATCGCGCCGAATGGAGATATTTACGTCGGGGGCAAGCTCTCTCAGGGCATCAACAACGACAGCTCAAAGTCTGCACTCTCCTATTATATCTTAAAATACAGCGGCGGGTCATGGCAAGGATTAGGTTCAGGCTTGGACGACGATGACGTAAACTCGATTGTAATTTCCGGTTCGGATGTGTATGTCGGCGGAAATTTCAGGGTGTCCGGCAACTCGAAAATCAGGTATATTGCGAAATGGAACGGGAGTGCATGGGACTCGGTGGGCATCGGCACACCTGTCAATGGCGCCGTCAACTCACTTGCGGTCGCGCCGAATGGCGATCTTTATGCAGGGGGTAATTTTAGCGCAACCGGCGGTAATACTTCGATACAATATCTTGCACGATGGAACGGGATAACATGGGATTCCGCCGGCGGTGTTCCTAACGGAACAGTGCGTAAAATTGCATTCAAGGGAAGCGACCTGTACATTGCAGGAGACTTTTCTCAAATTTCAGGCAACACCATAAGGGGTATGGCAAAATGGAATGGGACTGCATGGGATACCATCTCAAGCGGCTTATCCGGCATTGATGAGTTCGCGTTTCAAGGCGATACGCTGTTCGCAGCAGGCACGATTACTCTTTCTGATGCAAGCACAACGAAGCTCGCCTATTGGGATGGGACAACATGGACTGCCCTCGGCTCAGGACTGAAAAACGAAAATCAAACAGGCTCGCAGAGCGATGGAGGAGTGAACGGAATCGTCGCAGTTGGCAGCGATATTTATTTTTGCGGGGTTTTCAATCTTGCAGGAAACAAGCCATCGTATAACTTTGCGCGATGGAATTCTGGGGAAACCATTTCTTCGGTTCGTAAAGCAAGCAATGAAATTCCCTCGTCATTCTCAATATCTCAGAATTACCCGAACCCGTTTAATCCTGTTACAAATTTCGGATTGCGGATTTCCCCGCAAACCAAGGGAATGGTTTCACTGAAGGTGTTCGATGTTCTGGGGAGAGAAGTGGCTACACTGGTAAACGAGAATCTTCTTCCCGGAACGTATGAAGTAAGCTGGAATGCCGGCAACCATCCGAGCGGGGTTTATTTTTATCGTTTGCAATCTGGAGAATTTGTTGAAACGAAACGGATGATGCTGTTGAAGTAGCGATTCACAATGTTACATCAATGTTTAGTCAAGCAATGACTGTTTTCATCCTTTATTATTGACCCATCCCCTGCACCCCTTCCCTACTATGTAGGGAAGGGGTGCAGGGGATGGGTAGTTGAATACCAATCAATCAAGATTACGGTACAAAATGTTTGTTGATATGATGTTTGCAAACAAATTGTACAGAAGCCCATAGCCCCGGTTATGGGCTTTTTAGCTTTACTCTGTAAAATTCGGTACCTTGAGCAAAAAAACAATGGAAACCAGCATTTTTACAAACAAATCCGTTGTACCGGACAATGCATCGCTTGCAGGAGCATTAGGAAGCTCATTCAAATATTGGGTAACAATCAAGCAGCATGTTGAAGAAACGTACGGTGAGTGCGTTGAGGAATGGAAATTCTACAGCCAGAAATCCGGGTGGACGTTGAAGCTGCTGCATAAGAAAAGAAATTTTTTCTTCTTTACGCCGTTGAAAAATTATTTCCGTCTCGGCTTCGTCTTTGGCGATAAGGCAGTCGCTGAAATAGAACGAAGCGATTTGCCCAAATCAATAATTGACGAATTGGTGAACGCAAAGAAATATGCTGAAGGCAGAGGAGTGCGTATTGAAGTGAAGACGAAGAAGGATGTCGCGATAGTGAAGAAGCTGGTTGAGGTGAAGATGGGGAAGTGAAACAAAAAGATAAAATTTGTTTGTCTGATATTTTGTATGTACTATTCTTTAGAACAAGTATGCCAGTCGTATTACGAATAAAAGGGTACCGATTTTGGTTCTATGAAGCAGATCTTACGGAACCTCCTCATGTTCATGTCGGGAAGGAAGATAAAGAAGCAAAATATTGGTTACACCCTATTGCCTGTGCTAAGGCATATCGGTTTCGTGAGCATGAATTAAACGAGATTAAAAAAAATACTAACAGAACACTTTGACGTCATTTTTAAAGCATGGCAAAAGGAACAACAGAAATATGGTAACCGCTAAAGCAAAAATACAAACGCGTGATAATTATACAGCAGTAGTACCGCTTACTGTTCCTGATATTGATGAAGTTAAAAAATTTGCCGATGTGATACATAAGAATGGCAAAGTATGGCAAGGCGAAGCATTTGGCTGGCAGGCAGAATATAACCCGGAACGACCTACCCCCCCAATAGATTCAAAAATGAAATTTACTCCCGCCGATTTTTGCATCGGCGAAAGCGGCATCTGGTTTTTCTCTCTCATGTGGGAACATGGTAAAGATGCAGAACCGGTTGAGTTTTTAGATGAGAGGGGGATTGTAGAGGCCGTTGTGTAGCCCTCGAACTCAATCAATGTCGGAGTTCCATTTTCGTGGTGTCGGAAGTTTCCTTCCGACACCAATGCTATAAATTCCGCTCCATTGTACGGCTTTTATTGTTCTACTTCCTTTGGAGCCAAGGCATTGTAGAATTATTAGTAAGGTGGTTCATACTTTACCATTTTTAGTCTAGCGGGAAGCTTAGTCGCTTTGGGTATTGGGCATTCACCGAATGGGGTTCGAAGGGTTTTCTCCAAATTCAAATAATGCATAAAGAATACCATTCGAACATTTCCTTTCCACAATTCAGGTTTTTCAGTTGCGGTGAAATCGTCTGCAAGAATTTTTGTGCCTTCTGCATTGATGATATGCTCCATGTAAGCAACCTGCCAGTTTTCTTGAGGTAGTGATTCATCCTCTTGGGTAAATGCTATTGGATCAAACATTCCTTTACAGTCAGTGATTTGAACTTCAACAAGATGCACGGGCTCATCGGCTTTAATTAGATACGCACCTATAACCTTAATTTTTGACAATTGAATCGGATCTCCTTTCTTTGCATAATTTTTAA
This sequence comes from Bacteroidota bacterium, assembly GCA_004322375.1. Taxonomy (GTDB): domain Bacteria; phylum Bacteroidota; class Ignavibacteria; order UBA10030; family SZUA-254; genus FW602-bin19. The sequence continues at coordinate 2,984 of SCUC01000367.1, read as the reverse complement.
AAGATTGCTGAGGTTTAATAGATAAAGGTATCAGGAGGACAACAGAGAAAAACATCAATAATAATTTTATCATGACATTTATCTAATTCTTCTCAGGTCAATACGCCGGATTTCATCTTTTCATCTACGCCATTACCTCTGACGGTTGAAACTTCTCCAACTCAATTCCTGACGCCTTTTCAACATCGGCATGTAAGCTCTTGCCGTGCGAATCCATCGTAACGATTGCGGGGAAATCTTTCACGTTGATATGCCACATCGCTTCCGGCACGCCGAACTCGAGGAAGTCAACGCCTGTTACTTCGATGATGCACTTCGCGTAATACTGCGCCGCTCCGCCGATGGCATTGAGATAGACCGCGCCGGATTCTTTCAATCCCGCCAGAGTTTTCGCTCCCATCCCGCCCTTTCCGATAACCGCGCGAATGCCGAACTTCTTGATAATATCCGCTTGATACGGTTCTTCGCGGCTGCTTGTCGTCGGTCCTGCCGCATTCATAATCCATTTGTCTCCTTTTTTGAGCGAAACCGGTCCGCAGTGATATAACGCCGCGCCGCGTAAATCAACGGGAGCATCGTGCGTCATCAGGTGATGATGGATTGAATCCCGTCCCGTGTGCATCATCCCGCTTAACAGGACAACGTCGCCCACCTTCAGGCTACGCACTTGCGCTTCCGAAAGCGGCGTTGTGAGGCGGATTTCTCTTCCCGTGAGAGGAAGCTCTTCGAGCTTCGCCATCTTGATGACGGGGGTTTCATCTCTGTACAGCCAATGCTTGATTGCTCCCGTGCCTGCATCCAGCACGACGCCGAGTCGTCGGAACGCCCAGCAATCGTACGCAACCGAGACGAAGAAGCTTGCGGGCAGCCTGTTGAACGCTCCGATTTTGCAGCCGATAAGCGTCGCCTCGCCGCCAAACCCCATGGTGCCGATACCAAGCTTGTTCGCGTTTTCCATGACATACTTTTCCAGCTCGGCAAGTTGAGGATTAGGATTGATGTCATCCAGCTCGCGGAAGAGCTGTTGCTTGGCAAGCGCGTAGCCTGTGGTTCTGTCGCCGCCAATGCCTACTCCCAGCGCGCCGATGCTGCACCCGTGTCCCTGCGCCTGCCATACTGCGTGCATAATGCACTTGCGGATGCCATCGAGCGTGCGGTCGGCTCTACCCAGATGCTCGAGCGTACAGGGAAGCGAGTACTGAATGTTTTTATTTTCGCAGCCGCCGCCTTTTAGCAGAAGCCGAACTTCAACATCATTTTCTTCCCACTGCTCGAAGTGAACGACGGGAGTTCCCTCTCCCAGGTTGTTGCCGCTGTTTTTATTGGTAATCGAATCAACGGAGTTGGGACGCAGCTTGCCGTTCTTTGTCGCTTCTGCAATGGCTTCGAGAATTTGTTTCTTCATAACGATTTGGTTCGCGCCGATGGGGGTTTTGATTTCAAATGTCGGCATGCCGGTATCCTGGCAAATAGGGGCTTCGTTTTCGCACGCCATATCGGTGTTAATAGCAATGGTTTGCAGCGCCAGAGCGGATTGCGTTCCGGGGCGTTCACGTTCCATTGCCGATAATACTGCGCGGCGCACGTCGGGCGGTAAGTTGGATGATGTTTCTACGATGAGCTTATAAATGCTATTTTTGAATTGGTTCATGTTGGGGATTTCCTTTTTCTGTGGTAATGTTAGCGATGGGTATGAAACCCATCGCTAAATGAGATTTTTAATATCAATCCTTTAGTATATTAAAGTTAGTAATTCTTTGTGAGAAGGACAATTTCAAGGAAAAACGTGAAGGAAAGGAGCTGTCATGCTGTTTGAAGGAAAAGAGGATGGTATTCCCCCAATTGCTATCAAATCAATAATAAGAGAATTATTTTTCATTTATTGGCTCCACTTCCTGTGAAACTCCCTATGCCCCTCTTCATCATGCAATCTCGCATTACTCTTTTTCGCTTTGGATAGTTCTTCCGACGAGTACCCGCTCTCAATTCGTTCGACATAAACTACGTCACTATTAATAGTGTAGCGCACCCGCCACGATTTTAGACTTATGATATATCCTCCATCAGGATTGCGTTTCGTTCTCCGAAAGGAGTGCGGCATCGGGTCGAGCGAGAGCGTTTGTTGAACGTGCTTGAGAAGTTCAATGCCATGCTCCGTTTCGAGCCAGCGCGCTTGCTCGTTCGCGAGAGGACTGATGGTCACGGTGAAAACCGGTTTGTTCGTTCCGAGCGTCTCTAACCAACCGGAACGCGATTGGGGAAATGAGTCCGCATACGGGATATACGGCTTGATATCTATAATTGGAGTGCCGTCTAACAAATCGGGGTTTTCGACGCGGATGTTCAAGCCGTCAATTCCCAGCAGCTTGCAGACGGAAATCCCGATTGGATTAGGGCGGTGCGGCGAGCGCGTAGCAAACAGTCCACGTTTCTTCCTTCCGCTTCGCGGGGGAAGGACTTTCGGTTTCCACTCCGTATTCTTGTGAAACCAGGAGAGGAGCCAAATTCTCTCGAAGCCTGCAACATCGTCGAGGGCCTGCTCAAAATTTCGATTGGGAAACAACGTGATAGTTCCCTCGACATGTTCACTTGCCATACCCGGCTGCCGCGGCGCAAGATATTTATCCTTATACGGAGTGTGGATGATGCCGATGGGGTGAATGATGAACTGGTTTGGAGACATAAGTTATTTTTTCTGCGTTTATGTTATCGGAGAGAATGCAAATGTCTGAATCACGGATTAAACTGATTACACGGATTACACGGAATTACCTGTGGAATCCTTTAATCCGCGCCAATCAGTGAGTAGACGCTTTTTCTTCAGTATGTGTAAATGTATTTGAGATGCTAAGGATGCAATAGTTTATCACAGATTAAACTGATTACACGGATTACACAGAATTATCTGTGGAATCCTTTAATCCGCGCCAATCAGTGAGTAGACGCTTTTTCTTCAGTATGTGTAAATGTATTTGAGATGCTAA
>SCUC01000366.1 GCA_004322375.1 Bacteroidota bacterium | reverse complement strand
CAATCCGGTGGCGGAGACTTCCACGTCAATAACGCCGCCATCTAAGCGTAGAAATTTTTCTTCGATAACAGGAACACGCTTTTTTTCCGATGAAGCTGTCTGGATACGTTCCGTAACGATGTTCCTATAGGTAGGATGGATAACATCTAAAATCGGCTTGCCGATAAGGTCTTCTTGTGTTACTGCTCCGAGCAATTTTACGCCGGCAGGGTTGACAAAAATAAATTGTCCCTCCTGATGCAGGAAAATAGGGTCCGGGGAGGTATTGACAAGAAGACGGTATCGTTCTTCGCTTTCGCGTAAGGATTGTTCCGCAAGCCTGCGCTCGGTAATATCCTGGATAAATCCTTCAAAATATAATGTTTTCCCTAATTTATCTTTCACTGCATGAGCAGTGAGGCTAATCCAAACGGGGGTCATGTTTTTCTTCTTCCAGCAAACTGGAATCCCCGGTACGTACCCCACAGGCTCATATTTAACAATCAACTGTTCCCGTTCATCAGGATCATAATAAACGTCTTGTCCTAGATTCACTTTCTTGAGTTCATCCATGGAGTCGTACCCGAGTATTTCAACTAACCTGGCGTTAACGGCAATAAATTTTCCATCCCGTGTTGCCTGATAAACTCCAAGGGGAGCAAAGGTGAAAATATCACGATAGCGGCGCTCGGATTCTTTCAGCAACTGCTCAGCAATTTTTCGTTCGGTAATATCAGTATGCGTTCCTAACATTCGCAGGGGCTTCCCGTCTCTATCGTATTGAACGATTTTGCCGAGTGAAAGAATCCATTTCCATTCCCCATTGTTTGTGCGCTGGCGGAATTCAACCTTGTATTCCGGGAGCTCGCCGTTGATGTATGCGCTATACGCGGCTGCAACAGGTTCGCGGTCATCCGGGTGGAGGCGTTCAATCCACTTTTGATTCGTTTCTACGAATGTCTCCGGATCATATCCCAGCATCGAGGCGTATTGCGGATTTACTTTTGCCTCGCCTGTTTGAACGTTCAAATCGTAAAGTCCCTGTTCAGCGGCATCAAGGGCGAGACGGAGACGCTCTTCGCTTTCCCGCATCGCCTCCTCCGCAGCTTTGCGCTCGGTGATATCCTTTACAGCCCCGTAGATACCCGTAAGCCGATTTCGCGTCTCATCCCAAACGGGATGAGCGGAAACCTGTACCCAGAGTATGCTCCCGTCTTTTTTAATCGTGCGCACCTCGGTGACGGCTTTCTTGTTCTCCCTCAGTTGTTTCATATCCCTATTATCCACTTCTATGTCATCAGGGTGCAAGCAGGCGCGCCAGCCGCCATGTGCGATATACTCAGCTAATGTGTATCCCGTCAGCGTTTCAAAGGCTCCTGCTACCCACTCCAATTTAAGTTCGTTCTCATTTATGAGATGAGTTGAAAACATGTAGTCCGACGCAACGTTTGAGATGAGCCTGTAGCGTTCTTCGCTTGTACGCATCGCCTCTTCCGCCGCTTTGCGCTCGGTAATGACGTCAAAGACCGCGACAAAAAATTCTCGTTCAGGAGAATAGACGGAAATCGAGAACCACATCTTCAACACCTCAACGAAGATTTCAAATTTTTCCGGTTTTCCGTTTAACGCAACCCTTTCATAGATATTAAACAATTCCGGGTCTAATTCATGTATTCCCGGAATTACTTCCGCGACACGTTTTCCCATAACGTTTTTCAGACCTGTCAGCTTCTCGAACGCGTCGTTGACCGAGACATAAATCCAATCAATCGCTTTTCCGTCTTCGAAGAGCATTTTGCAATAGGCGTATCCTTCGGTCATGTGCTCAAACAAGCCGCGGTAGCGTTCTTCGCTGTCTCGTAGCGCAAGTTGTGTCTGCTTCTGCGTCGTAATATCCTGGATGACGGTGCGTAGTCCGGTGATCGCACCCTGTTCATTGATGAGAATCCGTTCATCGCTCAGTACCGATACGATTATTCCATCGCTGCGAACAAATGCCCGTTCCGTGTTCGTGTCACTCGAGAGCTTACCGGCAAGTTTTGCCAGGACGCGGGCGTGAGCTGATTCCTTATCATAGATGAATTCCCAGACCGGTTTGCCGACCGTTTCTTCGCGCGTATAGCCGAGCATTTCAAGCTCTGTTTGATTGATGTTCACGATGTTGCCGTGAACATCAAGCTCATGATAGCCAATAGGAGCGTTATCGAACAATTCCTTGAATTTTTTCTCGCTTGTGCGTAATGCTTCTTCTGTCCTTTGTTGCCGTTCCTTACTTCGAAATCGCTCGATTGCGAAGGAAATGTCTGTTCCTATTTCTTCGAGCAGGTGGAGTTCATCCCAATCGAAAAAGTTCGGCTCCGGGGCATAGAAATTAAAGACATAATCAATATCACCCTTATCGAGAATGGGAATAGCGGCAGATGAACGGTAGCCATGCTGGAGCGCTTCCTTACGCCAAGGTTCCATTCGGGGATCATTAAGGATGTCATTGGTATATATACATCGTCGTTCGCGAACAGCAGCGCCTGTAGGGCATTTCCCTGTTGGAATATCCATAATGGAAATATCTATGGAATCGAGATAGGAATCGCTAGTTCCTGCCGATGCGACAGGCTTCACAATCTGAGTTTCCCTGTCTATTTTACCCAGCCATGCCATTCTGAATTTCCCATAATCAACGGCGATCTGGCAAATAGCGGGGAAAAGTTTCTCTAGATCATTGACCCGTACAATTGTTTGATTGATTTCGCTCAGCGTGGCATATAAGCGGTTTAGTTTCCTGATTTTCTCTTCAGTTTTTTTTCGCTCGGATATATCCCTGATGATGCTCTGGATAAAGAGCGAATCATTAATGGTAATGGGACGTGCGCTCACTTCAACAGGGAAGGTCGTTCCGTCTTTCCGGATGTGCGATGTTTCAAAAATATTTCCGTTTTCAGATTTTACCTTGTTTAATTGTTGCCGGAAATCGGGCAGGGTTTCAGGGTCGCGCAGCTCGATGAGCTTCTTTTGAAGAAATTCCTCGCGGGTGTATTGGTACGTTTCGCATGCCCGTTCATTCGCTTCGATAATGTGGTCGTCATCATCGTAGAGTATGATGCAATCGTTTGCATGCTTGGTGAGGTATTCATAATGCTTCGCTAAGGCGAGTTTCTCGGTTTCCTTTTCATATAATGTTCTAAACAACTGCGCGCGGTTGTGCCGCCAGATAAATCCGAGTAACGATCCGGCAAACAGAATTAATGTAAGTTCAATAAGGGCAATCAGTGAGAATTCTTTTTGAAGAGGCTCGAAAATTTCCTCACGGTCGGTTTTTGTAACTAAATACCATGGAGAATTGGGAATTATTCTTGTTGCCGCTAGCACCTGTTTGCCGCGATAATCTGTTCCTTCAAATATCTCCTGGTATCCTAACACTGCATGAACCGCGGGAAGGGAAAATTCCGTTAAGGGCTTGCTGTTCGTGAGAGGGGGCTGATGAAGGTATCGGAGTTGATTTAATAGAAGAACGGCATTTCCTTCCCTTCTCAAAAGAAACGTTTCTGATGTTGGGCTTGCGGAGGGCCATGATTGAAGAATGGGATACAAAAAATTTTCAGGATTCACTTCCAAAATAATGGTTCCAACCATAGATGAATCCTGTTCAGAAAGAATCGGTACCAGGAGGTCTAATTCCGGCAAACTTTCAACCCCCAGATGAATATCGGAAAACAATACTTTTTTTGTTAGCCGGACTGAATCTAAGAGAACATTTAAATAGGGATTAATCGAAAAATTACCGGGGGGTAAAACAATGAGCTTCTCACGGCTCGAATCGAGCAACATCATGCGTTCATAATGCCCGTTATTAAACATTGCGCTCATCCACACGTGCGTTTGCTTGAAGTCGAGAGATGGAAAAGGAACTTGATTCAGCCGGGTGATTCGCCGGGCGATATTTTCGTTGGTAAAGATAAAATTAGCATCGCTGAGGCGTTCTCTTCGCCACTGGATGATTTGATTGACCTTTAAATCCGCTACGGTCGAAAGATTACGACTTGCGTTTTGAATGACCGTTTCTTTTTCTTCCAGGTAATAATAATATCCCATTGCCACGATACTAAGCACGACAAGTGGGAAGATGATGAAGAGATACCGTGGAATTTCTCTTTTAAGAACAGGTGAAGATATAGAGCTCATTTCTCTACTCCTTAATGTTTATGTAAATCTTTATGCATGATTTTTC
>SCUC01000365.1 GCA_004322375.1 Bacteroidota bacterium | reverse complement strand
TCTTCCGATCTGCGAATCTGTGTGCAAACCTTCAATACATTTCTTACAAAAGTATAGCATTTTATAATCTCCAATTTGCCGCTCAACGAGCATTGATTTATGAAATTTTTCGCGGCAGATGGAGCATTTCTCTGAGAATACATCATTCGGGTCTTTGGGTTTTTGAAGCAAAGCCATTTTCCCGAAAAACATCATTCCAATTAAAAGCAACAAAAATGCAATCGCAAGCAGAGTGATAATCATTGGTGGAATATATGAACAAGCAGGCAGACGGCAAAAAGCTGTGAGAGTTTTGGGATTCAGGTTTCACGCTTCAGGTTTCATGTAATAGAGGAATTGGGGGAAAACCAGCCACTAAAAGAATTGAAAAAAGCAGGAGGATTTTTGTCGTTACAATAAAAAGTGATATACTTCACCCTATGAATCGTATAGATGCACTTACATTATTAAAAGAATATACAAAGAGCGACGCTCTTATCAAACACATGCTTGCGGTTGAAGCAGCTATGCGAGCGTATGCGCGAAAATATAATCAAGACGAAGAAGTATGGGGAATTACAGGATTACTTCATGATTTTGATTATGAAATGTTTCCTACCGCGCCGGAACACCCATTGAAAGGCTCCGAAATCTTACAAGAGCGTGGGTACAGCGATGATGTTCGTACTGCGATATTAGGACATGTTCCGCAGACGGGCGTACCTCGTGAAACGTTGATGGCGAAAACACTTTACGCGTGCGACGAACTCTGCGGATTCATCATGGCATGTTCATACCTTCGACCTAATAAAATTGCCGATTTAGAGGTTTCCTCCGTAAAGAAAAAGATGAAGGACAAAGCATTCGCGAGAAATGTGAGTCGTGAGGATATTGTTCAAGGCACTTCAGAACTCGGGGCTCCCATGGATGAGCATATTCAATTTGTGATTAACGCGATGCGAGAGATTGCTCCTGAACTTGGGCTAGCTTAGAAACTGGTTAATTGGTTAACTGGTCAACTGGTTGATTGGTTGATTGGTTAATAGACTGATGAATGAGAGGGCGAGCGGAAAAGATGCTAAGAAATTGTACAAATGATAATGCATTGAAAACAGAAAGCCGGAAACAATTAAAAGAAATCTATAGCGAAGCCAATGCCAATTGTTTCAAGGCGTTGGTTGTAATATTCCCCAAACATGTGTGTTCCGTTATAATATGAGGCATAGATGCTTATACCCTTCCCGTACATTGTACCGAATTTTATGCCAACCATTAAGTTGTGGGTTGCGTGATAAACAGGTTCCCCCGTGAGTGAAAGCTGATAGGCGAGGAAAGCGTTTGTCGGGTGGTTCCACACGTTTCCCAATATTTCACTTGAAGAAATTTCTGTTCCTGCAAAGAAAGCGAAACGTTCAATTTCATTGGGGCGAACAAGTGCAGCATACGAAAGACCGCCATAATACCGTAAGAGGAACGCCTCGACGGGATGAGTCCAACTGAGTGTTAATTCGCCAAAATCTTGAGTGTAGGGGATCGGCTCCATGTTATCAATCCATGAATGAGAAGCGTTGATATAATGCCCGTCAACAAGGTGTGCGCTATGGTGGAGAATACGTAATCTTGCCCGGAATGCGTTCTGTACCATAGAAATATTCCCGCCAAAGAAGCCGTCCACAGCGTCTATTTGTAGCCGTAATCCTTGAGAGCCGGTGACAAAGGCGTAGGCAAAAAAATCTATTCCAGCCTGTAACTGTGTTGTTGATGTGAGATTGTATCTGAACAGATCAATAGAGTTTCCAACATCAACGCGCATTTCTTCAGAACTTGTGAATTTGCAAAGCCCGATACGGGGTTCATTGAGATTTGCCT
>SCUC01000364.1 GCA_004322375.1 Bacteroidota bacterium | reverse complement strand
CCCTTCACGGGTGCGGTTTCAACTCAAAACCGCAGACATAAAGTCTGCGACTACACAATAACCTGGCTTTTGAGACAGCCTCCTACCATTATGTAATTTCAGCCGGGTTTTCTTTTTTTCACCTAAGCTCATTTGCAATGCAGAAGCCGTTGTCTGTTACATTAACAAGCAACGGGTGAAGAACTCCGGAAACAGTTTAAGGAAACATACGACAACGGTTTTGCCATCTGCCACTTTTTCTTGTCGTTGGCAAATGGCAGAACCATCCGGGCAGTAATAATATATTTTTTAGTACATTCTTTCATTACTATGGAATGCTCGCTATGAATATGCTATTTAAACTATTGCTCGCTTTGGCGTTTTTCTCTGCTTTCTTGTACTCCCAGCAACCGCCGCAAGAAAACCCCCTCGTCAAGCAAATCATCCCGGAAATTTCCGCCGATAGCATCAAGGCTGCGGTGACGAAGCTTGTTTCGTTCGGAACGCGGCATACGCTTTCCGATACGACAAGCCCAACACGCGGCATCGGGGCGGCGCGGAGATGGTTGAAATCGGAATTTGAGCGGTACGCAAAAACTTCGGAGGGAAGAATGTTTGTAGAGTTTCACGAGACGATTGTTGAGCCTTCGCGGCGTGTGCCATATCCGGTAAATGTTGTGAACATTGTGGCAACGCTTCGCCCTGGAGACGCTTCCTCCCCTTCTGCAAAACGCATGATACTTGTAAGCGGTCATTACGATTCGCGGGCAAGCGATGCAATGGACTCGACAAGCGATGCGCCCGGCGCGAACGATGACGGAAGCGGAACCGCCGTTGTGCTGGAGCTTGCGCGGGTGATGAGCCGTTACCAATTTGATGCAACCATCGTGTGTATCTGCTTTGCGGGAGAAGAGCAAGGTTTGCTTGGAGCGACAGCGTATGCGGAGATGGCGAAACAGCGCGGCTGGAATATCGAAGCGGTTTTCAATAACGATATTGTTGGAAATACCCGTGGCGGAAGCGGAAAGGTCGAGAGCGCGTATGTCCGAATTTTCTCTGAGGCGTATAGTCAGTTAGATACCGGCTCCGTGTTTCAACAGCGCAACTCACAGGGGCTGGAAAACGACGGCGCGTCCCGAACGCTCGCCCGGTACGTGAATGAAACTGCGCGTCAATATCTTCCAACGTTCGAAGCGAAGATGATTTACCGCCGCGACCGGTTCCTGCGCGGTGGAGACCAAACGCCATTTCACCAGAGGGGATTCGCAGCGATACGCTTGAGCGAAGTGAATGAACACTACGCTCACCAGCATCAAGACGTGCGGGAAGAGGGCGGGAACCGATTCGGCGACCTGCCCGACTATATGGATTTTCCGTATTGCGCGAATGTTGCACGGGTGAACGCGTCGGGAATCGCATCGCTTGCTCTTGCCCCCGCTCCCCCGTCGGGCGTCGGTATCGTCACAAGCGGGTTGGCATACGATACGCAGTTGCGGTGGAGCACTAATACCGAGCCTGATCTTGCAGGATATTACGTGCGATACCGGCAAACGACTTCGCCTGCGTGGGAACATACTGTGTTTACAAACGATACAACTATCACGCTCCCTGTATCAAAAGATGATGTCATTGTTGCCGTGCAGGCAGTGGATAAAGACGGGAACGCAAGCCTGCCTGTTGTGCCGAAACCGGTGCGGTGACCAATCGTTATCTTCAGCCTATGTTCTGAACCGATTCTCACCTGTCACGACGCAGCCTGGGCATCACATTGAACAGTGCTATTTTGTTGCTGCCGGCGCCATTCCAATGTGCTGTGCGACGATGTTCCATTCTTCCCCTAGCTTCGCATAGGTGAAGGTAAATCTTCGTTCCAGGTTGTACGTTTTACCTTCCGACGTCATTTCCCAGTAAAGGTCTCCGGTAACAATCGCCGTTGCATCAAACACGCGGACCGTTACATCGCGAGAACGGAAATAGTTCACGGAGTATTTCGGATCGAGAGCATCCTGGATTTCTTGCCGTTTATCGCGGCGAGAGCCATTTCCCCCGGTGATAATCATACCATCGTGAAACAGCTTCTTCAGGAACAATGAATCTTTGTTCTCTACAGCGCTACAATACGCGTTATGAAGGTTATAAATCTCCGCTTTGGACGAGTATGTTTGGGAAGACGCGGGAATGATCGTTGAAAATAAAAGAACAATACTTGTTATAATAGAAAAATACATACCGGTACTTGATTGATGATTGTAAGAACATACACATTCATATTGACACTACAAAAAGTATCCCTTTAAAAAAGTTGGTAGAATGGCGCTTCCCTGATACCTTCCAACTTTTAAAAAGACCTTCAAGGTCTAAATCCCATTAGATGATAACGCCCGGCGATAAAAAGATTTTGTCGCAGTAATTGATTTTTCAAGAAAAAATCCTTACCATTTTAATGCAATGAATCAGTCTATCAATAATACCCCGCCAATCATTATTCCTGAAGTCTATCGCCGGCTGTACATGGCAAGAGAGCTGATGGACGATTGCTACGCCGAAGAGCTGGACATCGAGCGGCTTTCGCGGGAAGCGTGCATTTCTCCTTATCATTTCATCCGGTTATTCAAGCAAACGTTTAATACGACGCCACACCGGTACCTCGTCAATCGCCGCATCGAGCGCGCAAAAACGCTTCTTGCCTCCAGCGATAAAAGCGTTACCGATGTTTGTTTCGACGTCGGATTTCAAAGCGTCGGTTCGTTCAGCAGCCTGTTCACCAAAATGATGGGCTCGTCGCCCATGTCGTATCGGGTACGGGTATACGAGGCATTGCAGCTTCCGCTCTGGAGCGTTCCGGCAAACATCCCCTGCTGTTTTCTTATTAAAAGCAAGCTTCAGCAAATCGGTCTTTGAGAAAAGCAATTTTCGAGAAGCGCATTTCTTTTCCACATCGTATATTTACAGCATCAATTACACACCATTGTATCACAAACAAGAGATGAGCTATGATTAGCAAAATGTCGCATGCTTCAATTTTTGTCCTCAACCAGGATGAGGCGTATAAATTTTACGTGGATAAGCTGGGGTTTGAAGTCCGGGAAGACCAGAAAATGGATAACGGCTTCCGGTGGCTTACGGTAGGAACGAAAACACAACCTGACCTGGAAATCGCGTTAATGGAAATCAAGCCGGGGCTCATGCTGGATGAACAAACAGCCACGAAGCTGCGCGATCTGGTTAGCGCAGGAAAGCTCGGATGGGGCGCATTCGATACGGATAATTGCCAGAAAGAGTATGACCATCTGAAAAGCAAAGGAGTAGAATTTTTGTCGCCTCCGCAAGAGCGCCCCTACGGCATCGAAGCGATATTTAAGGATAGCTCCGGCAACTGGTTTAGCCTCACGCAGAGGAAATAGATTGCTGCTAC
>SCUC01000363.1 GCA_004322375.1 Bacteroidota bacterium | reverse complement strand
TACTTCCCGCTATCCTCAGACACGAGAGGGGGTTGAGCAAATCATACGCGACGATTTCCAGGCGGCAAAGGATTATAAACAAGCCTGGCAAGAGTACCGCGATGGTAAGCGCAAGATACCGCCGCGCCGCGATCTGGAAAACGAAACGTTGTTGGAAATTCTTGAAGGAAAAAGGTTAGTACACTCTCATTCTTACCGTCAGGATGAAATTTTGATGCTTGTCCGGGTTGCTGAAGATTTCGGTTTTCAGATTGGAACCTTCCAGCATGTTCTTGAAGGATATAAAGTAGCGGAAGCGCTTGCAGCGCATGGCGCGGGAGCTTCGATGTTTAGCGATTGGTGGGCATACAAATTTGAAGTGTATGACGCGATACCGTATTGCGGCGCGCTAACGTATAACGCGGGTGTTGTTACCTCATTTAACTCCGATAGCGATGAACAGGCACGGCGATTGAATACGGAAGCGGCAAAAGCAGTAAAGTACGGAAACGTTCCGCCGGCAGACGCATTGAAGTTTGTCACTATCAACCCGGCAAAGCAGCTTCGCGTTGATAACCGTGTTGGCTCGCTTGAAGCTGGGAAGGATGCCGATTTTGTTATCTGGAGCGGAGACCCTCTTTCGACATATTCCATCTGTGAACAAACCTGGATTGACGGGCGTAGATTTTTTGATAGAGAAGAAGATAAAACGATGCGCCAGGAAATCCGGAACGAGCGGGCAACTATCATACAAAAAATTCTAGCTTCTCCATCGGGAGATGGTGGAAGCGGTGGAAGAAGCGGTCCTCCCCGATGGTATAAAGAAGGGTATTCATGTCAGGATGAACAGTATCAACATACAGTAGAAATGGAGGGAAAATAAGATGAAGCAGGTAATGATGAAACTAAGCTTGTACGTTGTACTTTGTACTTCGTACTTTGTTGTTGGTTTATATGCAACGGAAATTCCGGCGAAACAGCAAGACCACCCGATTGCTTTGGTAGGCGGCACAATACACACTGTTAGCGGAAGCGTAATTGCCAACGGAACGATAGTATTCGAGAATGGCAAGATTACTGCGCTTGGCACAAGTGTCAGCATCCCGCCTAACGCGGAGCGTATTGACATTACGGGAAAGCACGTGTATCCCGGAATGATTAACACCCGTTCCAATATGGGACTTTCAGAAATTGGCGCGGTGCGTGCAACGAACGATATTTCGGAAACAGGGTCTATCAATCCGAATATCAGGGCAGAAGTCGCTGTTAATCCCGAAAGCGAATTGATACCCGTTGCCAGGCAAAATGGCGTTGTTATTTCATTAACGATGCCCGGAGGAGGAGTTCTCAGCGGCACAGCGGCGCTGATAGAACTTGACGGCTGGACATGGGAAGATATGACGTTGAAATCGTCAGCCGGTCTTATCCTCAACTGGCCCTCGATGACGATTAACCGCGCATGGTGGGAACGAAGGAGCGAGGAAGATCAAAAGAAAGACCGGGAGAAAGCGCTAAATCAAATCCGAAACGCATTCAACGATGCGCGCTCTTACTGGAAGGCGAAAAATGCTCAGAACGCGAAAGGCGTTCCATTTCAAGAAACCGATCTACGATGGGAAGCGATGAAACCGTTTCTTGACGGAACCGCTCCCGTACTTGTTGATGCTGGACAGGTTCAGCAGATTCAAGCTGCCGTAACGTGGGCTGAACAAGAGAATGTTAAGATTGTTATCATGGATGGATACGATTCGTGGCGGGTGGCAGATTTACTGAAATCGAAAAATATCCCAGTGGTAACGCCGCCGATGCTCAGCACACCGCGGAGACGATATGAAGCATACGACGAATCTATGACTCTCCCTAAAAAATTGTACGAAGCCGGAGTGAAGTTCTGTATTGCTACGGATGGCGACGCCGCCAATGAACGTAATCTTCCCTATCACGCGGCAATGGCGGCATCGTATGGATTGCCGAAGGATGAAGCGTTAAAGGCGATAACGTTATATCCCGCTCAAATTTTCGGCGTTGCCGATCGTGTTGGTTCGTTGGATGTGGGGAAAGACGCAACGTTAATTGTTACAAACGGCGACCCGCTTGAAATAATGACGCAGGTTGAGATGGAATTCATTCGCGGGAAAAATATCCCGCTAACGAATAAACAAACACGCTTGTATGAAAAGTACAAAGAGAAGTATGAACGGTTGAAGATAGGAAATTT
>SCUC01000362.1 GCA_004322375.1 Bacteroidota bacterium | reverse complement strand
CCCATCGGTTGCAGGTAATTTTTGACAAACTCGCTAGTAGCCGGATTCGTGAGCGCATTGTCTGCCACTATCACACTCGAAGATTCCAGTTCCTTAAAATACCTTGGATATTCATCGGCAGATAAGATTACCCCTTTCAGGTTATTGACCATAGTATGCTGATAGGACGCTTGACAGAAAATATTCCTCCTTGCTTCATCAAACATCCAGATACTTACCTGCTCAACGCGCAGTGCATCGGAACTTACCTGTGTTATGGTAGATAATGCTTCCTCAAGAGCTCTATGTTCAATTTTAGCAAGCTGGGTCAACACCCGCTGATGATGAATGATTGTCTCGGTTCTCTTGCTTTGTACCTCCTCAGAACGCTTTTTTGTCGTAATATCCTTTGCGAAAATGGAAACTCCCTCCACCTTACCCTGTTCGTTCAGAATAGGATTGAAAGCAATATCAAACGTAAAGGAATTTATTTTGCCAGATAACTCTATTTCGATTGAAAAATGATTTCCCTCTTTTGCCCGCGAAATATGGTTAGTCAATAGCGTTTGATATCTTCCGGGGAGGAGATCGCTAAATCGAGCTCCTTCAGTTATTGCCGCATCGAACAGGGTATTAAAAAAATCGCGCGCTGCTTTATTAAAGGTAATAATACGGTCATCGTTATCTAACGACCAAATGGCATCCTCGGTATTTTCAATCAGTGCAGAAAGGTTGTCTTCATGTTCCTTGATTGCTAAGACAGCGAGACGACGTTCTATCGCATTGGCAACTTGTGTGGCAACGTACTCAAGAATTTCAATTTCATCAGCGCCGTAAGCATTTTCATTCTCATAGTCGTGGACGACCAAAACTCCGATGGCTGTTTCCTGAACAATGAGGGGAACGCCAAGCCATATCTTCGATGGAAATGACGTGACCTCAAGCGCGCCATCTTCAATGAGCTTCTGAACAACGGTTTGTGTACAAAGTAATGTTTCCTTTGTACTGACAACATAATCCTCCAGCCCTCTTCCTCCTGTCCTCGGCGGCGGTACAGCAAGGTACGTATCAACAAAGTAAGGATAACGAATTTGGTTGTCGTGCTGGGAGTAAAGCGCAATCCAGAAATTCTCTGCAACCATCGCTTCGCGTATTAGCTTATGAACAGAACGGTATAATTCAGCTAATTGCGCTGATGTCTCCGCAACCTTAGAAACATGATATAATATTTTTTGTAATTGCTGTTTCTTCTTCTGTTTTGAAATATCAACGATACTCTCGACGCAAACGTATGTACCGTCGAATGAGAGGATTTTTGTCGTAACCTCAACATGGATTTTCACACCATTTTTTTTCTGATGCAGTTCCTCCCTTGCACCAATGTCGCTGGCGCGGGCTGGTAAAGTATTTATCTTCGGCAACTCATGATCTGTTACCTTCAGCTGCTCTCTGGTCATTGCAGAGAATTCTTCCCGGCTAAACCCATAAAGCGCGATTGCCGCCTGGTTGACTTCGAGAATTCTTTGATTCTTCACGTCATAAACCCACATCGGTAAAAGGCATTGCTCAAACAATGCCTTAAAGAAATCGGTATCGCTTGTTTTGCTTGCCGCCTCCTTTTTTATTCCTGTTGAAGCCGATGCAGTAGTTCGTTTTTTCTTCATCCGGCTTCCTGTTGACATGTCTTTCACTATATAATCACATTTTTATTGAAGAATCATTAGGGTAGTTCCAACAACTACCAGGCTTCACTCTGCGTCCCCGCAGAGTGAAGAATACTGTTTGGTATCGTTGTTTCTGCTAGGACGCAGAAACGAGCGATAGGGTTTTTGGAACAACCCATTATTCAAAAAGGAGATGAGCGTGCATTACGCAACATTTCCTTTATCTTCGAGCAAACCATATCAATCGCTACGCTATTCTCACCACCGCGAGGAATAATAATATCAGCCCAATGTTTGCTCGGTTCGACAAATTCGAGGTGCATCGGTTTTACGGTTTTACCATATTGGTGCATAACAGACTCAATAGAACGACCTCGCTGGATAATGTCTCTCCGTAATCTGCGTAGAAGTCGTTCATCCGCATCAGTGTCAACGTAGATTTTCACATCCATCAAATCCCGTAAACTTTTTTCGACAAAAATAAGAATTCCTTCTACAATGATAATTGGCTTCGGCTGTATTACAGTATGCCGGGGAAGCCGCTTATAGGTCGTAAAATCGTAAATCGGTAGCTCTATCGTTTTCCAGCTCTTGAGCGCTTCAAGCTGGCTGACAAGAAGCGTTGTTTCCAGCGCATTCGGATGATCGAAGTTTATTTCATCAGCACGCATGCCATCAAATGAGGCAATGTCTTTATAATAATAATCGTGTTTTAATACAGCAACAGCGTCAGGTTCAAATTGTGATACTATTTTCTCTGTAACAGTAGTCTTTCCAGAGCCGCTGCCGCCGGCTATTCCTAGAATAAGAGGTTTATTGTTCATCATC
>SCUC01000361.1 GCA_004322375.1 Bacteroidota bacterium | reverse complement strand
CTGACTGTTACTGATGACGACAGTGCAACCGGAAGTACGGGACAAATCATCGTAGTCCAACCAAATCCGGGTGGTACATTCGGTAACTTCACCGAAGTGACGCCGCTCGATTCTCTCTTTGTGACGTCGCAGGACGAAGACTTCTGGGTTATCACAACCGCCCCTGCAGATTACGACGGTGACGGCGACCTCGATATCGCGGTTTTTGGCTACTACGTTGTCTATAACCAGAGTGTAGAGGAGCGACTCGTTTTGGTGCGTAACGACGGATCTGCAGGACCGGCGGAATGGGAGTTCTCCTACATCAACGTCCCGATTGGTACACTCAGTGCAGGATCCTCGGACCTCGCATGGGGTGATGTGGACGGCGACGGGGACCAGGACCTCGCAGTCGGGACCGACGGCGCAACAATCATCTTCCGAAACGATCACGGTACACTTGTACAGACTGATACAGAATTACCTGCATATTGGGAAGACAACGACCAGGCAGATTTCGACCTTCGCTCAATTACATGGGCTGACTACGACAACGATGGTGATCTTGATCTTTTGTTACCATCGGTGTTCGACGAAGAAACGTTTGAGTACCGAACAGCATTGATGTGTAACAATGGCTCCAACGGAACGGGCGGCTGGATATTCACTGAGGCAAGTTCTGTTTTTGCACCAACCACACACGCACAGAGCTCGTGGGCTGACTATGACGGGGACCAGGATCTCGATTTGCTGCTTGTCAACATCGCACCATTGACAGACGAAGGTTTTATCCGCCGTTACCGGAACGATGGCAACGGAATCTTCGTGGGCGAGGACATCCTCGGTTCACTGACCATTGAGCATGGCGAAGCACAGTGGGGGGACTATGACGCAGATGGCGACCTTGACATTCTTGTGGCAGGTAACATTCAAGAAATTAATGGCACAGCGACGCAGGCTCTACGCATCTACCGTAACAACAACGGGAGCTACGATTCACTGGAAGTGATCCCCTGCATTTCTTGCGAAGGGTGGTTCGACCTTACTGCCGCAACCTGGGCAGACTACGATAACGACGGAGACATGGACATTCTATTGGCAGGTAACTACAACTCGGGTTCTCAGATAGAAGGTAGGGCAAAGGTTTACATCAACACAGGCGGGATCTTCGCTGAGTCAGGCAACGTGTTGCCTGCGCCACGGGCAAGCGGTGACCGCGGAGGTACCTTTTCATGGTTCGATATTGATGGCGATGGCGATCTTGATTACTTCATAGCCGGACAGTACTTCGTTCCGGGCGGGAATGGTCTCGTCGAAGCTCAAATGCACGTCTATCGCAATGATGCCGCTGGCGAAAATAAGGCGCCATCAATCCCGACTGTTCTGAACGCTACCGTACAGGCTGACAGCACAGTCCTTTTGTCGTGGAGCCCAGCCGGCGACGATCACACCCCGAGTGCCGCGCTAACGTACGATATCGGCCTCTTCCGTGACAACGTCCCGGTTACTATTCCTCAGCGCCTCCCATCGCCAGGCAACATCGGTGCTGTCACTGAATGGTTACTAACCGGGCTGCAAGAGGGCCAATACAAATGGATACTTCGCGCGGTGGATGCAGCTTACTTCGGTAGCCCGACTGCTGTGGGTCAGTTCAGCATCGGTACTGTGTCGAATGAATTCATAGTAAACAACCGATGGAACATCATTTCTGTCCCGCTGACCGTCAACAATTACAATAAAACAGTATTGTATCCTACTGCCTCCTCGAATGCATTTGCGTATGAAGGAACGTATGCTGTTTCTGCAACGCTTGCCAACGGAAAAGGATACTGGCTAAAATTTGAAGCAGAACAAAGTATTTCCATGACGGGAATGCTACGCACCGAAGAGACAATTGCGGTAACCGAAGGTTGGAATCTCATTGGCTCAATCTCCTCACCGCTTGATGTTGCTCATGTGACTTCCAATCCACCGGGACTTGTTACTTCTCAATTCTTCGGCTACAACAATGGTTATGCTGAAGCGGCAACAATCGAGCCGGGGAGAGCATATTGGGTGAAGGTGAATCAGGCAGGAGAACTGCTTTTGTCATCTATCATTAGTAATTCGTCATTGGCAAACCGGATTTCAATTGTTCCGACTTCTGAATTACCGCCTACACCGCCCGATGGTTCATTAGACAACGTATTGTTACCAACTGATTACTCGTTATCACAGAACTATCCTAACCCGTTTAATCCTACAACAGTAATTCAGTATTCTGTACCCGGTAATCAGTATATCAGCTTGAAAATATACAACATGCTTGGAAAAGAGATAGCCACATTAGTTGATGGGATACAAGCTGCCGGATTCAAATCGGTAACATGGGATGCGGGCAATGTACCAAGCGGGGTGTATTACTATGAGCTTCGAGCCGGAAGCCCCGAAGGGGGAAGAAGTTATATAGCAGTAAAGAAGCTGCTTCTTATGAGGTAGGGCGGATTGATGAAAGAAAAACTGTATTAGTAAGCAAAACAGACTGTTATACCAAAGCCCATCCTGATTGCAGGGTGGGCTTTTTAGTTGAATCATTTTTGATTGAGCAATAAGACATTTCACTCCACGTTTAAAGAAATAAATTATCTCGCTTGACTTTTCCTCCTGATTTATGTACCTTCCTTCAGCTATTGTTGCAATAGCGTCCCTCCTTATGGAGTATGATGAGGATATTATTAATTCATTGTTACAAAGTGGATACAGTGTTAGAATAACAAGCTAACACATTTTCTAACCTTCATTGCAGCGGCGCTGTATCAGTGATAAAGCGCTGACTATTCAAAGTTCTCTCCTATCAATATCATTTCGTTGTTCAAAGAATATTTAAAGAGCATCTGCTTTTTTGTACAACAACCATTCACAAATTTTTTAACAATGAAGAGAAAGGTAACAACAATGAGGAATTGTTATGTGCGCAGAACAATATTTATCATATTTCTTTCACTCGTATCGAGCATCGCGCTCGCGCAAGTAAATGCCATCGGCGCCGATGGGGGCGCGGATGGACCGCTTTGCGGGAGTTATACAGTCATATACGATGCCTTCGGGGCATCAAGCTCGATTATGCCAAACAGTAATGGCGAGTCTATCAGCGGCGACCTCGGCGTTGATATTTCAGGGCAAGAAGACTCGAATGTTACCGTTGAAATGCTCCTTCCGAGCGTATTAACCGGCGGCGGTTACGTTGCCCCGATTTCGTTCCCGGGTTCAGGACCAGGCAGCGGGGTGAGAATTGAAACGGGCGGATTTTTTAATCCGAATGTAACAAACACATTTAACCTTGGCGCGGGCGGCACGTGCAACCTGCGGCTTGGTTATACATTCACTATCCCCACAACAATAGGTCATGTGGTCTTTTTCGGCGAGGTAACAATCATCGTCAACGATACGGTAACGGCAACGGCGTATATTACCGCCAATAGTTCCGGAGATGGCTGCATCAGCACGTGTGAAAACAACATCGTCGCGAACGGCACATTCAGCGAAGGGCTTGTTGCGGGTCCGATGCCGACCGGAAAAATAGACCATTGGACTCATG
>SCUC01000360.1 GCA_004322375.1 Bacteroidota bacterium | reverse complement strand
GCTCTTCCGATCTTACTCCCGAACAATCAAAGTAACAAATTAAGGAATTCTTATGAAGAGCTATCTTTTGAAATTAATTATTCTACCTATTATGGTGTCCCAAACATACCTGTGCTCGCAGAGCATTCACATAGAATGGTCCTCCTTTAATATGGGATTTACTACATCTTCATCCACAACTTCCCAGATAAAATCAGTTATTGGCTTGCCCGTCGTTGGCACAACTAAAAATAACATTTCCTGGATTGAAAGTGGTTTTCTTGTAGATACCCTCTTTCGTACTCCACCAGTCGGAGTTGGCTTTGATGAGTTGTTACCTTCAAGATATTATTTAGAACAAAACTTCCCCAACCCCTTCAACCCAAGCACAGAAATCAGGTTTGAGCTTCCATATCGCGCAAATGTGCATCTTGCAATTTATGACCTTTTGGGTAAGCAAGTCGCTGTACTTCTGGATGAGGAAGTAACAGCCGGGGTACACAATATGACATGGAATGGATTAAATAATTTTGGCTTGCTTGTGAGCAGCGGCGTTTACTACTATCGTCTTGTAACCGATGATTTTTTTCAAACGAAAAAATTGATGTTGTTAAGATAACTCAGTACAAGATTGCCTGTTACTCCCAATAACCCCATTCTATCTCACTAATATAGGGCGACTTACCAAGTCGCCCTACATTTTTTTGTCAAATTCCTTTTTTTTATGTATATTTTGACGCTTTTTAATAAGCGCATCATTTGAATGTTCTTAATTTTGATAGTTTTTAGTACGAATGGAAACACCTAACGGGTCTCAACAAGACCAAAAACCAACGCCTGCTTCCGCTCCTTCAAGCGCACCGCAACAGCCTGCCGAAACGGCAAAACCTGTTGCTTCTGCGCCTGCTATGGCAACAACTGCTCCTGCTGCTCCGAAAGCAGCGGTGTCAGCAGCAAAACCTGTCCAAGCGGCAAAGCCCGCTGTGGCTACAAAGCCTGCCCCTGCCACCAGCGCGGCAAAAAAGCCTAAACAAGACCGTCCTCCTGAAAATGACCATGGCATCTGGCGCATTAGCCGAAGAAATTTCTTTTCCGTCGCCGGATGGGCGGCATTTTTTGTTTTTATAGCTACTTCGACCATCGCTTCATTGAGGATGATGTTCCCCCGGATTTTATTTGAGCCACCCTCTGCATTTAAGGCTGGCTTGCCGGATGATTACATCATCGGCGAGGTGAGCGAGAAATATAAAGACGATTACCGGGTTTGGATTGTGCGCGAAGCTGAAGGATTTTATGCTCTTTCTGCAATTTGCACTCATTTGGGCTGCACTCCTCGATGGCTCGCGGCTGAGAGCAAGTTTAAATGCCCATGCCACGGCAGCGGTTTCCGGTCATCGGGAATAAATTTTGAAGGACCCGCGCCCCGACCGCTTGAGCGTCTCAAAATCTCTCTTGCAGAAGACGGTCAAATCTTGATTGACAGAAACATCAAGTTCTTATACGAAAAAGGGGACTGGATTAAGCCGGACGCATTTCTTAGATATGCTTGATTAAATTCCAATCATCAAATTTCAAAACACAAATAAATTCCAATTTTCAATATCAAAATGTGTTTGAAATCAAAACTTGAGATTTATTTGAAATGCTTCTGATAAAATCCCAAAAATCAAATTTCAAAACACAAGTAAATCATAATGTTCAAAATTCAAACAATATTAGAATTTGGAACTTGATATTTATTTGAGATTTATCTTTTTTGAGATTTGTTATTTCTTTTACGCGTTCGACGAAAATAATAAACACAATTTGCCTATTAGATTCTAAGGGCATTGTTAGATAAAAAAGATTATGTTAAAACTACGAGAAAAATTACAGCAAACTGAAGTCTGGAAATCAATTTTCCGGCATAACTATCAAGATACGAACCGCAATCGCGCATTGCAGATTGTGGACAATGTATTCCTTCACCTCCACCCTGTTCGCATTTCGCGCCACGCGACGAATATCGGATTTACATGGGGAATGGGCGGGATTACTTTTCTCCTTTTCCTCGTGCTTACTATCACCGGCGTCATCCTGATGTTCTACTACCGCCCCGCGGCAGAGTATGCGTACGAGGATATGAAATATTTAATGAACGACGTTGCATTCGGTCCCCTCATTCGCAACATGCACAGGTGGGCGGCGCACGCAATGGTTATCACAGTTATGCTGCACATGTTCCGCGTGTTCCTCACCGGTTCATACAAGCCTCCGAGACAGTTTAATTGGGTTGTTGGAGTTCTCCTGCTTGTGCTAACGCTTCTTTTGAGCTTTACAGGATATTTGCTCCCATGGGATCAGCTTGCAATATGGGCAGTAACAGTCGGAACAAACATGGCAAGAGCTACTCCGATATTAGGACATGAAGGTCCATTCGGGGCGGAACTTGGGATGAGAATTGATAATGATATTCGTTTTGTTCTTCTTGGTGGAACGCAGGTCGGTCCCCCTACTCTTCTCCGCTTTTATGTCGGTCATTGCATCTTTTTGCCGATAATCGCTTCCATCTTTATGATAGTTCATTTTTGGCGTATCAGAAAAGATGGCGGCATTTCGGGTCCCACTTCTAATGGTCAAGAATAATTGTTTGAGTTGGAATAACACATGCACAATCTTTGGGAAATAGTTTCTAAGCCGGATAATATTCCTATTGTCCTGCTCCTTTTCATGGTAATCGGTTACACATTGTGGTCGTTCAAAAAAGCGTTGAAGAATGATAATCAGGGCTTCCTGGACGAATCAAAACTGAGTGATAAAATTCAGGTGTGGCCCAGCCTTGTACGGGTCGAGTTTTTGGCAACGCTCTTCGTTATGGTCATCCTTGTCTTCTGGTCGTTCTTAATTGATGCGCCGTTAGAAGAGCCTGCGAATCCAACACTCACACCGAATCCCTCAAAAGCCCCCTGGTATTTCCTCGGCTTGCAGGAAATGCTTGTTTATTTTGACCCGTGGATAGCAGGAGTCGTCCTTCCCACGTTCATTATTATCGGATTGATGGCAATTCCATACATAGATATTAATGAAAAAGGAAACGGGTATTATACATTCAAGGAGCGGAAGTTTGCAGTTCTTACGTACTGTTTTGGATTTCTGATATTATGGGTGGCGCTTATCGTTCTGGGAACATTCTGGAGAGGTCCCGGATGGTATTTCTTCTTCCCGTGGGAAGAATGGGATACGCATCGGGTTGTCGCGCTCACAAATGTTGACCTTTCGGAATTGTTTGGCATTCACACACGGGCAGCCGATAATAGTCTCAATCCAATGGCAGTCATTTTTGGCGTTGCTCTTATTCTCGGCTACTATGCCCTCATCCCTCTTTACTGGATGAAGAAGAAAAATAGTGACATCATGAAAAAATTAGGCGCTGTTAAGTATAACATCGTCGCGTTCCTTTTCCTGACGATGATGGCGCTGCCGATAAAGATGGTTTTGCGCATCGCCCTCAACATTAAATATATTCTCGTTACACCCTGGTTTAATATCTAACGTATCAATATCGCATGAACGGTTTGTTTAGTTTATTTAGTAAACGCGCGGAAACGCCGGTTGAAACGCGCGACTATGGAAAAATATACTTTGCCCTCTCTGCCCTCTTATTCCTCGGAACAATGTGGGCTGTATTAGATGAGGTTACCACACGTCGCCCCTGGAAGGAATATCAGGATGAATATCTCCGGTTGAGCGAACAAAAATGGAATGAGCGATTACAGCAAGCGATCGCAAATCTCGATTCCACAGCCCTGAAAGAATTACAAGACTCGTTACAACAGGCGCAAGGGAAGTTAAGCTCTCCCGAATATAAAACTGCTGCCTCGCAGATTGCTATCATTGATGAAGAATTGCTCGACGCAAATAGGGATTACACGTTTGCCAAAAGTCGCGCAGACGAAGCGTATTATTTCTGGAAAAAATCAGTCCATGAAGGACATGAAGACCCGGGTGCAAAGAAGAAATACGATGACGAAGTCACGCTCATGGCAAAACATAATGCACGCGTGAATGAACTTGAAACTAAGCGCAACGAACATGATGCTCTTGTAAAACAGTATAACCAGGCTGTAAAAGATATCCAGACAAAAATTAAGCCTCTTCGTGCTGAGATTGAAAATGCCTTGATGAAAATAGAACGGGTTCATGCTTCTACCATTCAAATCAAGCAAGTGATGAGTAACAACTTTGACAGGACAAACTTCGCTACTCCCAAAGCAAGAATTGACCGATGTCAAACTTGTCATTTAGGCTGGAATGATGAAAACATGGATAGCGTCGCCCAGCCTTTTACCAGCCATCCCTTACCAGAATTATTAAAGCTTCACAATCCTGAAACGTTCGGCTGCACACCCTGCCACAGGGGTCAAGGCACTGCTTTGACTGCAGGTCTCGCCCATGGAGATGAAGACCATTATTGGGAATGGCCCCTTCTTAAAGGAAAAGAAGTCTATGCCTCATGCAATAGTTGCCACAGCAATGAGCTGTATGTGAAAAATGGCGACCGCTTCAATAAAGCAAAGCAAATGCTTTTTGAATCAGGATGTTTTGGCTGCCATGAAATCAAAGGATATTTGGACATACCGAAAATTGGACCTGAAATCAATCGCTTAAGCGCCAAGACAAACGATGAGTGGCTTTTCCGATGGGTTCGTAATCCAAAAGATTACAACCAGCACACTCGAATGCCCAACTTCCGTTTTAACGATGAGCAGGCTGAAGCGATAACGGCATACTTAACTAATCTCAGCAAGGAAAATACTTACCCGGTCCAAAAAGGAATTTCTTCCGGAGGTAACTCCGAACGCGGAAAGCAACTTGTTGAAACTGTAGGCTGCAAAGGCTGCCACACAATCGGAGAAGACACGCGGGTGCGCGATGCGCGAGGGTTCAGCTATGACTTAGCTCCTGAACTGAGCCGCGCGGGAAGCAAGCTCGATCCTGATTGGGCTTTCCAATGGATTAAAAATCCACGTCAGTACCGCGCCGATGCCCGTATGCCAAGCTTACGTCTCACTGATCAAGAAGCAAAAGATATTGTCGCATATCTTATGACATTAAAAGATGATAGAACCTTCGAGCAGAAAACGCTATCACTTGATAATCCTGAGACAATCAAAAAAGGCGATAAGCTTATTCGAGAATTCGGATGCGCCGGTTGTCATTCTATCAGAGGAATGGAGAAAGAGGGTAAAGTTTCAGTCGCGCTCTCCAATTTCGGTCTCAAGCGTGTTGACGAATTAGATTTTGGAGATACAAAAGTCCCTCACACGTGGGACGATTGGGTGTTCAATAAAATCAAAGATGCACGTATATATACCACCGACCGCATTATTTCCAAAATGCCCGTCTTCGCGTTCGCGGATAGCGAAATCGTCACATTACGGACGTTGTTACGAGGTTTCACCAAGGAACAACCTGAACCAAATTACCAGCATGCATTTGACAAGAATATGCAAGCGATTGAAGCAGGAAGAAAATTGACGGGATATTACAACTGCATCAACTGCCACCAGATTGAAGAAATAGGCGGCACAATAAAAGCATCATTAGAAGATGAGGGGTATGCTCCGCCGCTACTCCGACCCGAAGGCGCAAAAGTACAAGAACCATGGCTGCATGAGTTTCTTAATTCTCCCTCAACGATACGCCCCTGGTTAAACATTCGCATGCCCAGCTTTGCGATGAACGACAGTGAAATTACCATTGTATCGAAGTATTTCCTTGCAATGCATAAAAAGGAGCTGGAACTCCGAAACTACAAAAATTTTGTACAAAATCCTGAACTTGCAAACGGCGGAAAAAAACTCTTCGAGGATTTCCAATGCTTGAGCTGTCACACAACGGGAACTATCCCGGAGGGAAAATCTCCTTCGGAACTTGCACCCAATCTTTTATTGGCGAAGAATCGGCTAAAACCTGAATGGATTGTTGAGTGGTTGAAAAATCCTGAAGCAATTCAGCCCGGAACGCGTATGCCCGGCTACTTCCCCGATATGGAAGCCCCCGACCCCGAAATGTTCGGCGGCGATGCGCTGAAACAGATGCAGGCGTTGCGCGACCATGTGATGACGCTGCAGGGGGGTAAGTGAAAATTATTCACTTGGAATTATAGAATTGGAAAGCCCTCAGAGATGAGGGCTTTTTTTGTAATAATAGAAAAAGAAGGCTGAGTTGAAAATTTAAGAAAAATAACTTATTTTATGAAGAGAATAGCACTGATTAAGATATGGAAATGACACTTCGCATTAACTCTAACCAGCTCAATACTGAGTTGCTGGAAAATATTCAAAATATGTTCAAAGATAAAGATATCGAGATAACAGTCAATGAAATTGACGAGACAGAATATCTTTTCCGTTCTCCGGCAAACAAAAAACGCTTGCTCAAAGC
>SCUC01000359.1 GCA_004322375.1 Bacteroidota bacterium | reverse complement strand
GAAGAGGCTATCAGTTTGTGTCCCGGGGGGGATCTTCATCAGGGCATTTCCATCTAACGTAGGTACCTCAACCTTTGAACCTAAGACGGCCTCTGTTAATTTGATGGTCTTTTCCATATAAATATCACTCCCCTGTCTATGAAAAATTGGGTGAGGTTGTACGGAGAGACTTACGTAAATATCTTCCTTCAATCTCCCGCCAGCTTTATCAGCTGTCACCTTTAAGGTCGTTCCGTTATCCACTCCTGGCGGTATCTTGACATTGATCTTATCCAATTTTTGTACTTCACCACTCCCATGACAATTAAGACATGAATGATCAATAATTTTACCCCGACCCCTGCAAATGGGACAGGCGCCGATCTTGATAATCCGGCCAAATCCCTGCAATTGTTCCTGTTGCATTTCCCCTTTTCCCTTACAATTCGTGCACGTCTTGGGTACTGTGCCTTTCGCAGCTCCTGATCCGCTACATTCTGCGCAGATCTCCATGTGAGGAACGGCTACTTCTGTGCTGATGCCCCGATATGCTTGATTAAGTGTAATTTCAACCTGCACACGCTTAACATATTCTTCGGGTTGACCGAAACCCCATCTGCGCGCGCCAAAAAAATCGCTGAAGATACTACCGCGGCCAAAGAAATCAGAAAAAATGTCATGCCCAAAAATATCTTCCAGATCACTGACGTGACTAAAATCACGCCAGGTAAATCCTTCTTTACCAAAATCAGACGCAACTCCTGCATGTCCGTACTGATCATATCTGGCCCTTTTATCTTCATCGATGAGTACTTCGTATGCCTCAGATATCTCTTTAAATTTTACTTCAGCGAGCTTTGGGTTATCCTTATTAAGGTCGGGATGGAATTTTTTTGCCAAGGCCCGGTAGGCAGCTTTTATCTCTTCTTTCGATGCCGTTCTGTTTAACCCTAATATCTCGTAATAGTCCTTTTTGTCAGACATAAAAATATACGTATACGTATAGGAATTTCAAACACCCCCCATAATCCCCCCGTAAACGGGGGGAGACAGGGGGTGATCAAATACAAGTCGCCGAAGGCCTAATTAAAATCTGCTTTATGAACGACCCGTTGGTTGCAAAGATATCGATTTTGGGAAATGATCAGTTATATCTTTTCGTTTGCAATTGTATTGAGTGCCGTTATGAGTTGGTCTATGTCGTTTTCTGTGTTAAAACATCCGGGACTTATTCTTACGGTACCGTCCGGGAATGTCCCCATCATCTGGTGTGCAAAAGGGGCACAATGAAGACCAGGACGTACAGCGATATCAAAGGATTGATCGAGAATTGCACCAATCTCCGCGGGTTTAAATCCTTTTACATTTATTGAGATAATACCTACCTTTTTGATTATATCTGTGGCTCCGTACAAGACAAACCGCGGGTCATGTTTGAAAGTATGTACGAGTTTGCCGGTCAGATTTTGTTCATGCGTTCTGATGGCGCTGATACCTTTTGATAAAATGTATTCGATGCCCGCCCTCAGACCAGCAATCCCTACGGTATTAGGTGTACCGCTTTCCAATTTGAAAGGCAATTCTTCTGGCTGAGACAGTGAGGCTGGCTCAAAACCCGTCCCCCCTTCCCTCCAGGGATCTAAAGTTAAACGTTCTCCTACATATAGGCCTCCTGTTCCCGTTGGTCCTAATGGGCCCTTGTGTCCTGTAAAGGCAAGCATGTCAATGAAGTTTTCATTAACATCTATTTCACACACCCCTGCCGTTTGAGCGGCGTCCACCATGAAAACACAATCCTTTTCTCTCGCAATCCTGCCAATCTCCCGGATCGGCTGAATCACACCAAGGACATTAGGGGCGTGCGCCATAACAATCAATCGGGTTTTGGATGTGATGGCATTTTTGATATCGTCTGGATCAATAAGACCTTCTTGAGAATTTTTAACCTTGGTTACAGTAATTATCTTTTTCTTTTCAAGCCCATTGAGGGCACGAGACACGGCGTTATGTTCGAGAAAGGTTGTAACGGCATGGTCGCCTGGTTTGAGCAATCCCTTTATCCCCATGTTAATGGCGTCAGTGGCATTAAACGTAAGAATAAGCCTCCTGGAATCTTTGATACCAAATAATTTTGCAATGATAGTGCGGGTATCTTCGATTTCCTTTTCAGCAGCCACTGCCATCCGATGTCCTGAGCGACCCGGATTAGCACCCAGCGTTCTGTAAAAGGTGTCCATTCTTTTATATACAATTTCCGGTTTTGGAAATGTCGTTGCTGCGTTATCTAAATAGATCATATGAGATGATAGAAAATGGTTTTTCCCCTTTGAGGTGAAATTAAAACAAAAAGGAAGAAAGATTGCAAGCTTTCTTCCTTTTTCCGTTGAATTGAACATCAGAGAATCATCGCAAAAAATACCGTGCTGAGCTCATTACATATTTGCCGACGAACTGGAGTGGCCAGAAGATATAGTAAAGAATGTTGAGCGACGGGGGGAGTTGCAGTACTGCCTGGTCGATTGCATATGGCGTCATCCAACGGTAGTGGCGACCTAAATGGCGATAAACTTTTATTCTGTCCCGGAAGCGTTCCTTTGCCCTCAAGAAGTAAATAAGCGCTTCTTCGAAGTTTTCATGTTGATCGTTTGTATCAGAGAGAAAAAGATGTTGATTTACTTCAGCAAGAAGGGATTGAACGGCAGAGTCGGTCTGTATTCTTCGCACGACTTTCTGTGGAAGAGCTGTGTCTAAGAGACTATGAGCAAGCCCGAGACCGAGGAATAGCATGCGTGCTC
>SCUC01000358.1 GCA_004322375.1 Bacteroidota bacterium | reverse complement strand
AAATAACACCATGACAAGAATTGGAAGAGGGATATTGAGAAGTTCCCCCTGACCGATTTCAAGAAATTCTTTCGGGAGGCTGCGAATCGTCTCGCCGCCTGTTATCGCGAATGCCAGCCCGCGCGCGATGCTCATCATGCCGAGAGTTACAATAAACGGTGGCAGTTTCATTTGGGTTATTAACATTCCGTTGGCAAACCCTCCGGCAAGTCCGGCAAACAATGCAAGAACCATCGCAGGAACAATCCCGACTCCCTGCGTAAGCAGCCAGGCTGTAACAACCCCCGTCAATCCCATCATCGAGCCGACGCCTAAATCAATTCCTCCTGTAATAATGACCACCGATTGCCCGACCGCCATGATGGCAATAAAGGAGAGTGCGCGTATAACTTGTGAAAGATTTGTCCAATTAAGGAATGTTGACTCGAAGCCTGACTCCCCGTCAATCGAGGAGGTCAGGATGGTCAATAAAAGAATTTCCGCTATGAGAGCGAACCAGATACCGAGCTGCTTCGACTTGAGAGATTTCATTGAGGTTTAGATTGTGGGTGATATTGTACGGAGATTTTCCGATTTCTCAAAAGAGTTGCTTGGAATTCTTCCTCTATTTCTCTACTTTCTTTGCACTCAGTGAAATAACTCAACGCCAACTGAGGAATAGTGCAAAAAATTCGAATTTCTAATTTCGAAACCCTAAGCAAATTCAAATATACTACAATTGTATAGCAGCAATGGGTGGTTCTAAAAACTCCTATTGGTTTGTCATTCTTCAATTATGTACCATATTCAAGGATGATTGGATTCTTCTCTACGAGCCATAGGCACTCCGCTTCGCTCCGTTCAAAATGACAAATGTTAAGTTTTTAGAACTACCCTAATGATATTTTGCTATTTCGATATTGTTTAGATTTTCGAGATTCGGATTTAGGATTTTCTCCTTGCTATTGTCAATTTCAAAATCACCTATTCCACTTTCCACGTTTACAATATAAACACTATTACAATGAACTATCGCTTTCTCGGAACAACAGGATTAAAAGTATCTGAATTATGCTTCGGCAACATGACTTTCGGCGGCAAAGGCGGGTTCAAAACCATCGGCGAGCTCGGACAGCCGGAGGCAAACCGGCTTGTAGAAATGTGCCTTAATGCGGGTATCAATTTTTTTGATACTGCGGATATTTATTCTCAAGGTATAGCAGAAGAAATGCTCGGCAAAGCGCTTGGCAACAAACGCAAAGAAATTATTCTGGCGACAAAAGTTCGTGCTAAAATGAGCGATAATGTCAACGATGTAGGATTGTCGCGTCATCACATCATTGAAGGATGTAACGCCAGCCTCAAACGACTTGGAACCGATTACATTGACCTGTATCAGGTTCACAGCTACGACCCGAAAACTCCACTCGAAGAAACGCTTCGCGCTCTCGATGATTTAGTACGTGTGGGAAAAGTTCGTTACATCGGCTGTTCCAACTTTGCCGCATGGCAACTGATGAAGGCATTGGCAATTTCCGAAAAACTCGGACTTGAACGGTTTATCACGCTGCAACCATATTACTCCCTTGTTGCGCGCGAACTTGAGCTTGAGCTTGTTCCATTGTGTCTTGACCAAGAGGTGGGAATTATTCCGTGGAGCCCGCTTGCAGGTGGATTTCTTTCAGGAAAATATCGCCGCGGAAATCCATTGCCCTCCAACACCCGCATCACCGACATGCAGCACAGGTTTTTACAATTCGATGATGAAAAGGCTTACACTATTATAGACGGACTGGAAATTATCGCGAAAGCGCACAACGCGAGCATCGCGCAAGCCGCGATAAATTACCTTCTGAGAAAACCGGGCATATCTTCCGTCATCATCGGCGCGAGAACGCCGGAACAGCTTGCCGATAATTTGAAAACAACAGATTGGATAATGACGCCGGAAGAAGTAACGCGTTTAGATAAGCTGAGCGAACCACCGAGATTATATCCTTACTGGATGTTAGATTGGACGAAGGGGGATAGGGTATAAAAATCCTAATCTCTAAATTCGAAACACTAAACAAATTACAAACTTCATGAACAAATTCACAGAGAACGGTTTTTGTTGTTGTGAATATTTGTATTAGGATTAAGATATTAGAATATCAGATTTTTTCATCTAAATATTCTGTGTAAGTGGCATGAAAACGAATTCACACATACGAATAATAAAGTTGCATGAGGCTGTCCAAAAAGAAAAGTAGATTGTCATACTGAGGTCAAGCAATGGCTAGCTATTGTTATTCACATTGATAACAATATATTTGGAACTATGGACTTTACCTTAACCCATCCCGCCAGCTTACAAAGGATTTTCGGGTATTCGTTTTGCCCTTCCCTACTTTGTAGGGAAGGGATAGGAATGGGTAAAAGTAATGCAAACGCCACTTTCTGCTTTTCTGCTGCAAGCAGAAAGACACATGTTATTAGCAGCGAAGCGAATCCGCCTCAAGCGGACGGACTTGTATATTAGTACTATTTGGGAGATTTCTGGATTCTTCATCTCGTTTCGCTGATACGTGATGCGAAACGGGATTCAGAATGACATCCTGGACTTTTTGGACAACCTCCAAACCTTATTTATAATGTAACGTCAGTCATAATTCAACCACTTCTCTTTCATCTTTTCTAATAGATAGTTTGTCAGTCTCTCCTTACAAACCGCCCTGTTAAATTTCATCGCATGTTCCCGTATCTTTTCCGGTTGAAAGTGCATTGTCTCAAAATGCTCTATCGTCTCTGCTAAATCCATTGCCTTGAGAGCTTTTTTTAATATCCGGGTTTCCTTCGTCCGGGCAGACTCGGGGCTTTCATTGAGCAACCCTTTCTCAAAAAATAATCCCGTTACTCCTTCAACTACTGTCTCCAGCGCGCCGCCGGCGGCGAGTGCAATGACCGGCTTGCCGCACGCCATCGCCTCAACCGGAACAATACCGAAATCTTCTTCGCCGGGAAATACAACCGCTTTACATCCGGCGTAATATCGTGCCAGCCTGCGGTCATCAACCCATCCATGAAACTCGATATTCTGCTTTGCCATAGAACGTAATCTTCGTTCCTCGCCGCCCGTCCCGATGATAACAAGCCGTTTCCCGATTTGATTGAATGCTTTAATCGCTACGTCAACTTGTTTATATGGAACGAGCGCGGAAACAATGAGGTAGTACCCTTCATTTTTTTCCGAAAGATGAAACCGTTCCACATCCACAGGGGGATAAATTACCACAGATTCCCTGCCATATCTTCTCATGATGCGTTCTCGAACGTGTTGCGAATTTGCTATAAAATGATGAACTCGCTTCGAAGATTCTATATCCCATTCTCTCAACGACTTGAGAAATATTTTCATAACAAGCGAAGCCGGCTTGTTTCTTCGTTCTCCTCCGAAATACTGCTCGTACTGGTCCCAGATGTATCGCATCGGCGTGTGGCAGTAGCAAATATGAAGAGCATCCTCTCTCACCCGCACTCCTTTGGCAACGGCATGACTGCTTGAAATAACAAGGTCGTAGCCCGAAAGGTCGAGCTTTTCGATGGCAGATGGAAACAAGGGCAAATAGTATTGATATTTTGTTTTAGCGAACGGCAGCTTTTGCAGAAACGATGTTTGAATGTTCATCGTTTCTATGGTCGGGGAAAGCCTGCCGGCGCGATGCACGAGGGTGAACAACGTAGCGCGGGGAAACAATTCACAAAGAAGCTCAAGCACTTTTTCACCGCCCCGCATGGAAACAAGCCAGTCATGCACAAGAGCGACATTTTTCTGTCCTTTCATGGATGGAATATACTACATTTCTCACTTTTTAAAAATGGTTGATTTAAAGCCGAATGCTTCCTATATTATGTGATGATTTTCCTCTATTCCCTCATCATCGCAGTTGGAACATTTCTCCTGAGCGTGACGCTTGTGCTGCTCTTGGTTGGTCCTACTCTGCTGCTTTGCCCGCGGCGAAGAACTGCCGAGTTCTACAGGAAGCTGCAGTACCCCGTAACGCTTTCCGAAGTGACGCTACCTTATGAGGAAATCAATATTATTGTCAATCATGGAATAAAATTAAACAGCTGGCTTGTCAAAGCCCGGCAGCCGGCTCGCGGCACAGTGATTTATCTTCATGGCGTCGCCGATTGCAAAATGGATGGCATCCGGTTCGCAAAATTATTGTACGACAATCACTATAATATTTTCCTTTATGATTCGCGCAGGCATGGAGAGAGCGAAGGCGAGTTCTGCACGTACGGGTATTTCGAAAAGTTAGACCTTGTGAAAGTAATTGATTATTTAGTCACCAGAACGGATATGAATTTAGGGAACATTGCCTTGTTCGGAACTTCCATGGGAGCAGCGGTTGCCCTTCAAACTGCCGCCATTGATTCGAGAATTCGCGCCGTCATTTCGGAAAATTCATTTGCTACTCTCCGCTCCATCTTCGACGATTACCAGAGAAGAATGATTAAGCTCCCGTTTCATTACCTGCGGAATATTGTCATCAAACGTTCGGAGTTACAGGCAAAGTTTAAAGCCAATGATGTTTCTCCGCTGGAATCGTTGGCAAACGTTCATATTCCGATTCTCTTCATCTATGGAACGGAAGACCATCTTATCAACCACGAATATTCGATTCGTCTCTTTAACGCTGCGAATGAGCCGAAAGAGGTTTTTCCCATTAAAGGAGCAAAGCACAACGATACATGGCAAATTGCAGGAGTTGAGTATGAATCAAAAATTTTGAATTTCCTTGAAAGATATTTGAAATGACAGCTTGTCGAAACTGTCCGAGAACTCTTAGAATCGTCATCCTGAGCGGAGTCGAAGGGTGAATCACTCCAAAAACGAGGCTTTCCGCCGCGGCGGACTCAGCCTGACGCAATCCTTTACGAAGAAGGTTCTCGGACGGTTTCATTGGGTTATCATCCTACTCACCATTATACTACTCACCGCTCACCCGGCAAGAACTCAATTCTCACAAGAAAACGCTGCTGCGCTCTTAAAGCATTTGAGTGTTACCATCGGACCCCGACCGATGGGTTCTCCTGCCGAGCAGCAAGCCATGCAGTTTGCAGTTGAAAAATTTCTTGCACACGGATGTGACACCGCGTATATCATGCCGATGACAAGAACTTCGAGGGTAAATACAACCAGCGGCATAGCTGTAGGCATCAAACGAGGAACAACCAACCGCACAATTGTACTTGGGGGACATATAGATTCGGCTGAACCCGAAATCCCCGGCGCGAATGATGATGGCTCAGGAACTGCCGTTGTGCTGGAACTCTCCCGCGTTCTCTGCGCTGAAGCCCATCAGTCCACCATCGTCTTTTGCTGCTTTGGGGGTGAGGAACAGGGATTAGAAGGCTCTCGATATTTTGTGAATCATTTTCCGGAAATCGAGAACGTCGTTCTCATGCTTCAGGCGGATATGGCAAACGGACTCGGCATAATTGACCTGCTTCTGCAATCGGGAGAAACCGCCGCGCCTCAGTGGTTAGTACGCGCAACCGTTGAAGAATTTTATATGCTCGGCTATTCCAACTTGAGATATGCCACGTTTTTCATGTCTCTCAATTCTGCATTTGGGTCAGGCGTCGGTTCCGACCACGAGCCATTTTTAGCCGCGGGAATCCCCGCGCTCGATTTGACAACCGAACCGGGAGACCCGATTCACACCCCGCGCGACAATTTTGAAAACTTCGAGCAGCCGGGGCTGGAACGTACAGGAGATGTCATACTGAGACTTGTACACCGGTTCGACGCTGGCGTTCCCGCTCCTGCCACAGAACAATATTTTCTTATTCTTCTCGGGCAAACTCCGCTCTTTTTCCCCGGTTGGTCGTTATGGAGTGTTGTAGTTTTCTCGGCGCTGCTCGCTCTCGTTGCTATTATTATAGTCCGGCGTCAACGCGAACTCCCGCGTACTTCAGGCAGAGGGACATGGTTGAAAATTACCTTCTTTACATGTATCATCGTCTGCGTCGCTTGGTTCTCGTCCAACATTGTAGGCTTGCTTAAAGGAGTTCGCCACCCATGGCTCGCCAACCCGGATGGATTCTATTTGCTTGCGGGCATTGGAATGATTACGGGAATAGTCATTTCAATGTGGCTCTCGAAAATGTTACCAATCACAACATGCCCATACAGGCTTTTTCGTTCTTCAGCTGCGCTCTTAGGCTTGATGTTAATTCTATCCAGCACAATAAGTGCGAACATTGCTTTAGCGCCTGCTTCAGCCCTGGTGTTTATTTCGCTTGCCATGTTGGTGAAGCAACCTGCCCTTAAAATTTTCTTCGTTCTTGTTTCTCCTTTCTGGATGATGCGGTTCCTTTTTTCAGAGTGGAAAGAATTAATCTTCCGGGCGAGCAGTTTAGCATTACCCACAGATTTTCTCGTAGTTCTTATCATCAATGGAGCCATAGTTCTCGTTCTTACAATCTATGCCCTGCCCTTTGCATTTGCGGCTGCGGCTGTCTTGAGAACAATTCCGGTTTTTTCAAGCAGGCTGACATTCCTGAAATCACGTTGGGCGCTGGCATGTACATCGTTTCTCTTCATCGTTTCTACTGTTGCGCTGACTAATGTGCCTTCGTACAACACGCTCTGGTATCGAGACATCCATGCAACCATCAAATCGGAAATGAATACCCGTCAGACTACATTCACGATTAAAAGCTCAGAATATTTAGACGGAGTTCTCGTTTCTTATGATAAGAAAGAAACCGGATTGAAGGGCAGAACAACAACCACATCATTACCGGTCCCTTCAACGTTCGATTCCTCTCTCGTAACCATCACGCATAACGAACAAAAAACTGAAGATGGCAATGTCAATGTTGATTTGAGATTGACAACTAAAATTCGTCCTTATAAAATAATTATTAAATATTCGTCTGCAATAAAAGGCCAGATTCCCGCACTTAACTCACCCTTCGTAACAATAACAAAAGAGGATGCACGCCAGATTGAGTGGTATTCTTTTCCCGATACTGCGCTTGTTATTCCTATCCAATTAACAATTCCTCCAAACAACACATTGAAGGAAACAATCACCGTCACATTTAGTGAGCTGCCGGCAGGAACAACAATTGAGGGTGAGTTGTGCTATGTCATTCCCAGAATGGAGTATGTTATGGAACGGAAGTATCATCGTTAATATTTTTTAGAAGAACAGCCGAAACATCAACGTTATTGCGA
This sequence comes from Bacteroidota bacterium, assembly GCA_004322375.1. Lineage (GTDB taxonomy): Bacteria > Bacteroidota > Ignavibacteria > UBA10030 > SZUA-254 > FW602-bin19. Next base: position 10,773 of record SCUC01000358.1, on the reverse strand, counting down.
GATCCGATTTATCGGTGCAAAATCCACGGGATGGCGCTTTGAGCTCTCAATCTACAAATCCAATAAAAGTTGCAGGGGATTGCTTTCTACGAACCATAGGTCGCTTCGTTCGCAATGACAGTTTCCAGCCGGGCTTCCAGCAGATTATATTGTTGAAAAACTGTAACTTTTCTATTATTTATCCGTTTTGTAAGAAAATACCATCCCTGCGTAGTTTGAATAACCATTAAACCTGTAAGTTCTTTATGCAAAAGCTGTTTATTTCTTCTGTTATCGTCTGTCTTATTTTCACTCCCTTGCTTGCATCGGAAAAGAAACTCACGCTCCGAACAACGTCTGTCTCGCCCCAGATTGACGGCGTTGTTGATGCGGTATGGAGTACTGCCGACTCCATCAATGATTTTGTAGAACTACAGCCGTATCATGGCGCTGAGCCTAAAAAGAAAACAATTGCAAAGGTACTGACAACCGAGGACGCTCTCTTTTGTATGCTGATCTGCATGGATGACAAAACGAACATCCAGCAGACAACCGGCAAGCTCGACGACTTCGGCGGCGATATCGTTTCAATTATGCTCGACACCTTTGGCGATAAACGAACGGCATATAAACTGGCGGTTACGGCGGCCGGCGTCCGCGCCGATTGCAGGCTATTGGATGATGCGCGAAACCGCGATTATAATTGGGATGGAGTTTGGTTTTCCGATGCTCAGGTGTATGATTGGGGCTTTGTTATCGAAATGGAAATTCCATATCGCTCACTGCAGTACGATGAAAAGCTCGCTGAATGGGGCTTGGATTTCGACCGGTGGATTCCTTCATCGAACGAAGACATTTATTGGTGCAAGTATGAAGAGAGCGAGGGGCAGCGCATTTCGAAATTCGGAAAATTGCTATTCACCGATTTCAAGCCTTCTGCCAAGGGATTAAATTTAGAAATTTATCCGGTAGGCATTGCCAAGGCAACGTACCTTGGAAATTCAGAATATAAAATTGAACCGGATGCAGGCATTGATATATTCTATAACCCGTCTCAAAGTCTTACATTTCAATTGACCGGCAATCCTGACTTTGCGCAAATTGAAGCAGACCCGTTTAGTTTTAATATCTCGCGCTATGAATCATATTTCGAGGAACGGAGACCGTTCTTTACGCAAGGAAATGAAGTCTTCATGCCTTCGGGGCGTGATAGAAACTCAGGATTTTATCGTCCGGTTGAGCTCTTTTACTCTCGAAGAATCGGAAAAAAGCTGCCCGATGGCTCTGAAGTTCCTCTACAGGTCGGGACTAAAGCCTTCGGACGGATAAACGATTGGGAATATGGAGGCTTCCTTGCATTGACCGGTGAAAAGGAGTACATGGATGGCACGTTATTGATGACTGAACCGCAAGCCACGTTCGCTTCGGCAAGAGTGAAAAAACAAATTCTTGACAACTCCTCGATTGGAGTATTATTTGTCGGCAAACATACCGCGTCCGATAATTACGGCGTCCTTGATATTGATGGAGCGTTCCGCTCATCGGAATGGCAGTTGGCATATCAATTCGCCCGCTCGTTCAACAATAGCGAAGGCGGTTTTGCTGCCTCCGCGGGATTTACAATGTTTACCGACAGCTGGATGAACTTGCTCCGGTGCAGATACGTGGGGGAAAATTTCGATATTAGTCAGGTTGGTTTTGTGCCATGGACGGGAACCACCAACAGCGCAGCCATCACGGGACCGCGATGGTATTTCGATGATGGGGAAATCCGTTCCATCTTAGCCTATGGCGGCGGGTATCTTAACGACGAGCGTGTGGACGATTACACCGACTTGGGCGGCATCCTTGGATTCAATATGCAGTTCCGTTCCAACTGGGGATTTGAAATTAGCTCCGATTTCGGCAAGAGCAAAGACCAAAACATCGTATATACATCCTCCAGCGTGAACCTCTCCTCCTGGTTTTACACTTCTCCACTTTGGAGCGGCAATCTCTGGGGAGGATACTCCAAAACATATAACTTTGATAGAGACTATCTTGCATTTTACTCCTGGGCGGGGGCATCGGTATCATGGAATGCTATAGACATGCTCGAAGTCGGCACATCGTTTGATTCATTCATTGAAGGAAATCCTGAGAACGAAATTGAAGAAGTAACGTACAACGCTCGCCCCTATGCCTCCATCACTCCGATCAACGACCTTAATCTTCGTTTGTACGTTGACAATGTTTTTGTTCGCTCGACCGATAGGTTAGGACAAGTTATTGTTGGCGCGCTATTCTCGTATAGCTTTCTTCCCAAGAGCTGGATTTATTTCGCGTACAATGAAATCAGCGACCGCAGCAGGGAATACGATGCTTTGGGCAACACGCTCGAGCGCAGAATGCACACCGTCAACCGCGCCGGAGTGTTCAAGGTGAAGTATTTGTATTATTTGTAGAACAATTCAGAATTCGTTTCTTCGCATTTCGCTACCTCCCCTAAATCCCCTCTCCCGCAAGAGGGGTCTTCGACTTTTCAAGGATGGGACAATGATATCGCCACTCCTACACCCTATCCAGAATGTCGAAGCTATTGCCTGAACTACTAAGGACTTTACACTTCTTATGTAAAAATCAAAAATTATCGGTACATTTCTGTCCGTTATATAATCTTGTTCATCAAGCAGAAATATTGCCAATGTTGATTCGATTCTCAATTTTTTGTGTTCTCGCTCTCTCTGTTGCATTAGCAAGCGCGCCTTCAAAGCGCGTTAATCCCTTCATCGGCACGGGCGGCCACGGGCATACATTTCCCGGCGCGGCCGTTCCGTTCGGGATGGTGCAGCTCAGTCCCGATACCCGGTACGAGGGCTGGGATGCATGCGGCGGCTACCATTATTCGGATTCCGTTATTCTCGGATTCAGTCACACGCATTTAAGCGGGACAGGTATTGCTGATTACGGGGATATTCTCATCATGCCGACCGTCGGCAACATTGAATTTTCTAACTACGCGTATCAATCGCGCTTCAATCACAAGAAGGAAAAGGCTTCCCCCGGATATTATTCCGTGCAGCTTGAAACACCAAATGTTTTCGCAGAGATGACGGCGACAACACGCGTCGGAATGCACCGCTACTCTTACCCCAAAACAGATTCTGCAAATATCATTATTGACTTAGTGCATGGACTTGGACCGGATAAAGTTTTGGATTCAAAGTTCGAGTTCGTGAGCGAGAAGGAAATCGCCGGCTACCGTTTTTCGGAAGGATGGGCAAAAAATCAAAAGATATTTTTCGTCGCGCAATTTTCAAAGCCGTGCAAAGCATTTGCCATCGCGGAACGGGATACCATAACGCCATTCTTCCCGGAAGCGCGGGGAGAGCAGTTAAAGATGTTCCTCAGGTTTTCCACAAAAGACAGCTTACCTTTGCTTGTCAAGGTGGGCATCTCATCGGTCAGCATTGAAGGCGCAAGAAATAATATCAAAACGGAAATACCCGACTGGGATTTTGATGCCATCAAGAAAAAAGCGGAGACGTTGTGGAATCAAGAATTGAGTAACATTGAAATTGAGGGTGGAACAAATGAGCAGCTTACCACATTTTATTCAGCCCTCTATCACGCGATGATTGCGCCTAACATTTATAATGATGTGGACGGTCAATATCGGGGTATGGATGGAAAAATCCATAAAGCGGAAGGCTTCGATATGTACACCGTTTTTTCTTTATGGGATACCTTCCGGGCAGAACATCCGTTGCTGACAATCATTGACCAAAAGCGAACTCTTGATTTCATCAAATCATTCCTTGCGCGGTATGATGAAAGCGGAACGCTTCCCGTGTGGGAATTCGCGGCAAACGAAACATGGTGCATGATTGGCTATCACTCGATTCCCGTTATCGTTGATGCGTACATGAGAAGAATTCGCGGATTTGATGCAGAGAAAGCACTGACAGCAATGCTTGCCAGCGCGAATGCCGATAGATACGGCTTAAAGTATTATAAAACACACGGATATATCCCCGGCGAGAAAGAAGAGTCCTCTGTTTCCAAAACGCTTGAGTACGCTTACGATGATTGGTGTATCGCGCAGTTTGCTAAAGCATTAGGCAATAACGATGTGTACCAACAATTTTCAGAACGCGCTCAATATTATAAAAATATGTTTGACCCTGTTACGGGATTTATGCGGGCAAGAACGAACGGGATGTGGGCAACTCCGTTTGAGCCAACATCGGTCACGTTTCACTACACCGAAGCTAATGCGTGGCAATATAATTTCTTTGCCCCTCATGATGTTTCAGGGTTAATGCAGCTTATGGGCGGGAAAGAGCAATTCAATAACAATCTCGATTCATTGTTTGGAACTTCTTCGCGCACGACCGGAAGGGAGCAAGCGGATATTTCGGGAATGCTGGGACAGTACGCGCAGGGAAACGAGCCGAGCCATCATTTTGCATATCTCTACAATTACTCTGGGGAGCCATGGAAAACCCAGAAAACGACGCGCTTAATTATGGATTCACTCTTCACGGATAAGCCGGATGGAATTTGCGGCAACGATGATTGCGGGCAAATGTCGGCATGGTATGTGATGAGCGCGATGGGGTTCTATCAAGCATGTCCCGGCGACCCGACGTATGCGGTGGGAAGTCCATTGTTCAAGAAAATTACTATTCACCTTGAAAATGGAAATAGCTTTGTCATTGAAGCGCAAAGTAATTCGGATAAAAATAAATACATTACATCAGCTTCACTGAACGGAAAAGCAGTGCAGGCTCCCTTTTTGGCTCATGATGATATGATGAAAGGGGGAACGTTTGCTTTAACCATGAGCTCCACACCGAATACAGAATGGGGTTCATCTTATATTTGGCACTCAAAAGATGAAATGCGTATTGCCATTGTTCCCTACATCGAAGCGAAAGGAAAAGTATTTCGAGATACAATGACGATACAATTGGCAACACCAACACCGGGCGCGAACATTTACTACACGTTAGATGGCTCACCACCTACCCGTGCTTCACATCTGTATAACGCGCCAATTTTTCTGACCCAAACAACAACCGTTTCCGCGTTTGCAGTAGCTGAGGGAAGGTTGGATAGCAAAACAATGCAAGCCGAATTTATTAAAACGCGCCCGCTCGGCAAGCTCACATTACAAACAAGATACGATGCTCAATACACGGGCGGCGGAGATAGCGCGCTGATTGACGGTTTACGGGGCGGCACCGATTTCCGCAGTGGCGAGTGGCAGGGCTACCACGAAGTTGACCTCAACGCAATCGTTGATTTAGAAGAAGTCAAAGCAATCAAACGCGTAGCCCTGAGCTGCCTGCAAGACCAAAACTCATGGATATTTTTCCCGTTAAGAGTCGAGCTTACATTTTCTGAAGATGGAATAACGTTTGGCAATTCCGTTACTATCAACAATGAAATTTCACCCCGCGAAGAAGGCGCGTTGCTGAAAGAGTTTTCCGCAATGTTATCCTCAACACAAGCCCGCTTTATTAAGGTTGCTGCAAAAAATATGGGTATCTGTCCCGATTGGCACAAGGGCAAGGGGAGCCAGGCATGGCTGTTTGTGGATGAAATTGTGGTGGAATGATATGAGATATGAGATATGAGATATGAGATATGAGATATGAGATATGAGATATGAGATATGAGATATGGGATATAAGATGTAAAATGTGAATTTGATGCCTGCGCGTGCCGTGGGGGGACCGTAACCACCAACACCATTTCACAAATTACTACTTTTATGCTATTGAAGCCTTCCTCCTTTTGAAGTATATTATTAATGATAATTTTTCATTACTCAACCAAAAGGAAACCGTTAATGCAAGCAATGCGCTTTATAACTTTAATTCTCTTATTTTCATTTCTTTTACTTACAGGATGCCAGAAAGATGATGATAACTCTGTCATTCCCCCTCTCGGCACGACCACTTCCTATACGGGAGCCATTGCCGGCGAGTCCGAATCAGGCTCAATCAGCTTCACAATCAATGGCTCCACAAAAGTAGCGGCGCGGGAATACGCATCACCCCTGGCAATTCTTACCGTTACTGGAACAATAAAGCTTGCCGACGGCACGACAATTACTCTTAATGGAACATTCAATACCGAAACCGACAGCATTTACGTCAGCGGTGGCGGGTATTCATTTGCAGGAGAGCTTTCAAACGGAAGCATTTCAGGTACTTACACCGGTCCCAACGGCACCGGGGCTTTTTCAGTTCAGGCTGGCGCACAGGCAACCGTGAAAGTCTATTGCGGCACGTATGTCAGCTACGATAATAGCAGCAGCGGCATCCTGAATCTTTCTCTGAAAGATACTACGATGACGGGGCTTGCTATTTCATTGGATAGCGGTGATAAAACCTTTCTCTATGGAACTATTTCCGGCACAGCAATAACAATCTATGATTCCCAACACCAGCAAGGTGTTGCAACAGGCATATTAAACGGCGCGACAGCGAGCGGCACGTATGATGCCGGGGATGATGAAGGAACATGGACTGCAACACTTGTAGATTCTATTCGTCCTGTCACAGGCAATCCCTTTACCGACACCAAATGGATTGGCTTTGAAGACGACGGTGACTCACTTCGCATGGAACTCACAGCAACCACAATCACCACATACAAACGACAGGTCGGTCAAGGCTGCTGGGAATACCGCGTCCCGCCCGGCACTGCATACACTGTGACAGACAATGTTATTTCACTCACCGTGGATGGAACACCTCTTGAGGTAACATTTAGAATCTTCGGCAATGTCGTTATCTTTACCTCAATTCCCCCCGGAGAAGATGGAAGAAACTGGACAAAAGTCCAGACATTTGCAACGCCATTGACGATGTGCCCGTAATCATTTTAGACCCAACCACATACTTGCAACCGGAAATACATTTTAATTGGACATCCATAAATTGTTCATAACATAATCTATGGTATTCACGAAATGACCACACATTAGTGAATGAACCAGAAGAAACCCTCATTAGCATCGCCTGTGAGGGTTTTTTTATTAAGAACACTTACAGTGCTTTACAGTATTGACATTAACAAATCAATTTATTATACTACTTCTAATCAAAAATCATTTGTTCAACCCGGAGTGGTTATGAAGCAGTTATTATCATTAATAGTGTTATTGAGTAGTATCATCCTAAGCCTGTCGTTCAAGGAAACAGCCATAGCCCAATGGCAAATGTTTCATAAAGATGAACGGCATACAGGTTTGGTTACAGAGGGCGTGGGAAATATTCCTTTGAATGGCTTGCCCTCGAAACGATGGGAGTTCAAAGTTGCCGAACCTCCGGAATCGAATGAAGGCACAAGAACCTACCGGTTCTATTCTAACTTTCCCCTTGTTGACCTTGATGGCAATGGAAGCGCTGAGGTAATTATCACGGGTCCCGATCTTGAACCCGGACGGGACCGGGGAAAGTTGCAAGTCTTAACAACAACAAGCGCCACAAGCGCTACATATCTATGGACTCCTTTCGAGGGCAATGCAGGCGGCGATTGGGGCTGCTCTGACTGGTTCGATCAATACGCCGCTGCTACAGTCAACTGCGATGATGAGCCAAATCCGGATATTGTGCTTTCGGCGAAACGTGGCGTGATTCGCGCCATCAGCGGCATATCCGGCGCGGTGATTTGGGAATATACGTCAAACCGTTTTACAGAAGCGGGACCGATGATTGCAGATTTAGACCGCGATGGCGTTTCTGAAATTATCATCGTCATGGGATTACCGATCAATACCGGATGTACGCCCGACGGTCCCGCGTTGATTATTCTGAAATCCCAGCGCGATACTCTTAACGGGCAGCTCATCAGGGAAATTGAATTTCCCAACAAGCTTGACTCCGAAGAACCTGCCATCGTGGATTTAAATCCTTTGGGTGGATCAAACTCTAAAACAATTGTGTTCGGCTCGTGGAGCAACATCAATTTACCGGATAAATCCGGATCGCTGTACGCTGTTTGGTTCGACCTTACGATAGACTCTCTCCAAAACGCGCCCGCCCGTATAGATAGCATCCTGCTCGAGCAAATTGCCCAAGGAACCGACGGCGAAGTTCAATCTGAGGAAATTCCGGTGTTTCGTTCATCACCCATGATATGGAATTTTGGAGATGGCGAAACCGCCATATTTACCTGGATGGGAGATTTCACAAACATTACTTCAAGCAGAATTTCTGCCGTAGGATTATCATACAATCAGATCAACCAGGAAGTTGAATTTACTCCTAAGTGGACAACATGGTACATCCCTATTGACACTGTTTCGTGGCCCGTGATGGATTGGAAACCCACTGTCGCATTATTACCCCGTCCGGGCCGCGATACCCTTATTGTCTCAGCGGGCGGCAGAGGTTCTTCATTGGGTTCTCAATCGGGTGATTACGGATATTGCACCGATTCAGCGATCGGGTGGGTAGGCGCGTTTAAGCCGAACGGTGAGATCGCCTGGGCAAACAGGTACGTCAATGAAGGAAACATTCGTTCTTCATGCGCAGTAGCCGATATTGATAATGACGGCCGCTATGAGACGATGGTCGCTTTTGGTTGCCGGGGAATGTTCAGGTGCTACGATGATAGCGGCAATATGAAATGGGAGTACCAGCTTGGCACAAACTCGTCGAATGAATGGACACAACGTTCCATTTGTTCGCCTTCAATCGGAGATGTTGATGGCGACGGCTCCCTCGAAGTGATTGTCTCCGCTTTTGATGGATATGTAACTTGTTTAGGCGGTCCTGCCGCTTCATCGTTAGTCACTAGAAATTACCCTGTAAACGATAAATGGAACCTGGTATCTGTTCCATTGCAAGTAACAACGAATAGTAAAGACAGCCTTTTCCCGACTGCTCAATCGGGAGCCTTCGCGTTTCAGGGAACATACATCGAACATGGAGTACTGGAAAATGGAGTCGGATACTGGCTCAAATTCAATGGAAATCAGAAAATTCAAATGACCGGATACGAAATTCATTCAGATTCCATTGATGTCTTCGAGGGTTGGAATTTGATTGGCTCGATCAGCTCACCAGTCCAAATAAGCTCCATACTTACTGAACCCCATGATAATATTGACGGCAATATGTTTGAGTATAATAATGGCTATCGTATTGCAAGTGAAATTGAACCGGGCAAATCTTACTGGGTAAAAGCAAAGCACGATGGAACAATATATTTGATTTCTACAATGGCGGGAAATACAAAAATCAAACTTTCAAAAAAATAACTGTTACTTTGACCCATCCCCGAATAATTTCTGAAGGGCATTAAATTTGATGTTCACCGCGGGTGACCAAAAAGCCTATCGTGCGGCTCTGCCTACCTACGGTTCGTAGAACGGCCTGTAAAGCATCCCCGCAGAACCATCAAAACGACAAGGATTCCATACGGCAGGAGACCTTGTGGAGCGTTAGAGTTCTTTTTGTTTCATCCCTTCCCTTTTTCTATATTGGCACACTATGAACTCGAAAATGTTTGTTGCAGTCGCCGGAAACATCGGTTCCGGAAAATCCTCCCTCACCCGTATGCTTGGAAGCTATTACGGATGGAAAACGTATTTTGAATCTGTGGAAGATAACCCGTATCTCTCCGATTTTTATGGGGATATGAACAGGTGGTCGTTCAACCTGCAGGTCTATTTTCTTTCCAAACGGTTCAACGACCATAAACGAATTGTGGACTCTCCCGAAAGCGCGATTCAAGACCGTTCGATTTATGAAGACGCTGAAATTTTCGCGCGGAATCTTCACATCATCGGCAAAATGGATAAACGCGATTACGATAATTACGTGGAATTATTCAAGGTAATGATGCAGTACCTGAAGCCGCCCGACTTGATGATTTATCTCGAAGCGCGTATCGAAACATTACTCACGCAAATCTCACGCCGCGGCAGAGACTACGAGCAGTCTATTCCCCGTTCCTACTTAGAACAGCTTGACCAGCATTACAAAGATTGGATTGGAAAATACAAGGCAGGACCCTTACTCATTATCCCCTCCGACGAAGTTGATTTCGTCCATGAGCGCGGAGATTTTAACCGCATCCTCATGCTTGTGCAAAGCAAGCTGTTAGATTTGGGGTATGTGAAGAGAACTTAGGTAGTAGGACATGGGCATATGTTGTAGGTATTAGGTTGATAAAGAAATATTCTACTACTCCACCGCACCTCCAGCCCCTCCGCTCCTCTGCCACTTATTTATCTTCATCGCCAAGCGCAAGTATCTTCTTATACTGTCCTCTATTCATAAGCACCTCCTTTGCCGTTTGCGCCTGCACGTCATCCGCTAACGAGGATGCGATTCTCCCTTTTTCGCCTTTATAGCGGCTCATAATTTCTCCATGCAATGTTTGGAGAATTTCTTTCCTGTTGCGCTTCAAGTCATCAGACTTGGCATCCATGACATTTTTTTTAAGCTTCTCAATTTCCTCCACTATCGTTTGATTGTAGCTTGCCTTTGTAGCAATCTCCTTCAACTCAACGAGCTTTTTCTCTGCCTCATTCTCGTAGGTGAAATGGAGGCTATCGAGAAACGAGCTAAATCCTTTCATCAACATCTCATCCGGCGCAACTGAAGAATCTGTTCGTCCTGCGATATACTTGCTCGTAAAGCGGAAAAACATCGAGCGGCGCACAAGCTCTTTCATCATTGCCGTTTGCTCGGACTCCGGAATGACTGAATCCGGGGAAATGCCGCCCCGTTCAAACACGGAACGACCATGCGTCGTTTTAAATTCTTTCCGGAGACAGATCGGAAGAGC
>SCUC01000357.1 GCA_004322375.1 Bacteroidota bacterium | reverse complement strand
ACCCGGCACAATTCAAATTCGATTCGCTCAGCGTTGGTGATCAGCTAGTCTTGCATCCCGACCCTTCGCTTACGATTGAACAGAGAATCGGAACATTCAATACCAACATCGTTCAACCGATAAATGCTTTTGTAAATGCAGAAACAATATTAGGAACAGTACCGCCGACTCCGACCGTTATTCCTCCTTTTAATTGGGAAGATACGTTATTCTTACGGACGATTAAAGAGTTTGAGTACGCTCATTTTGCCTCAGGAGATGTATCGCTAGAACTGCGTAACGGGCTCCCTATTCCGATAACCTTTAGTGATGGACTTGGTATTATCAACAGCGGCTCAGAGGATTACGTCGCATACTTTCCCGCGATAACTATTCAACCATACTCAACATGGTCTCCTCCATCTGCATCGCTGGCAAATAAAACTGTACGGAAGGGAATCAAAATATTTTTGAAAATGAATTCTGACGGCAGTAGTGGAAATACCGTACTGGTAAACCCCGATTCAGGGCTCTCCGTTTCTCTACGAATTGCTAACGGCGTAGCTGATGAAATCCGTGGACAAACATTTGAACGGTTAGAATACTCGACCGCTTATAGCCCATATCTTTTCGATGATTCGACCTACTTTAATGAGATAACATTAAAAAAAGGCGCGTTCCGTCTCCAGGTTGAAAACACATTGGAAATCGGCGTTACAGCACACATCGAAATGAAAGAATTCGTCAATGCCTCTACAAACGAATCATTTGAACTCGATATCCCGCTCGATGCCAACGCGAATCTCACGTACGATTACGACTTAACGGAATGGAAAATTCGCGCTGTCAATGGGCTTTCTAAAACAGCCACCTGCTCGCTCAGGGTCGCTTCCACCTCCTTGGGCTCCCCCACTCCGGTTACCGTTCATGCAAACGACCTTATCCGTTTAACGTTACTTTCTACAGATACACCCTATGTCATTAAAAAAGTTACCGGCGTCTCCAAACCTATTTGGTTAGACGTAAACGACACTGTTGACCTCGATATTGGCAATCTCTCTTCCAACTTCAGCGCAGATAGTGTTGTGTTAGACTCCATCACAATGCAAATGAATCTCTTCTCCGCAATAGGGCATCCCGTAGATTTACATCTTCAGGTGAAAGGATTGAATTCCTCCGGAGCTACTATAGCAACAATGGCGCTTCAACCCGGAGGCGGTAGTTCCGACCCTAACGCGTTCAGGATTCAACCCAATCAGCATTCCGCGCTTTCATTCACAAATCTCTCTCGATTTGTTTCCGATTTCCTTACACATCGGGGTGAACGTATTCTCATCCATGGAACGGCGTTAGTGAACCCGTATGATGTTTATGCATCGCTTCAAACCGGAACGGTTGAAGATACTACCAACGTCTATACTTCGTTAGATGTCAATGCGCTTATCAGCATTGGTATCTTTAACGGGGTATTTGCCGATACAGTTGACATAGGAGGAGATGGGGAGGACAAAATTGATAAAGATGTTTTGAACCGGATAAAACAGGCCTCCGTCTTCTTTAAAATTGAAAACGCTCTTCCAATGGGTGTAGAGTTGACTACGTCGTTCCAGAATGTTAGCAACACTCCAATTCTTACTCTTCCAAAAGTAAGTGATCCTGCTATCGCCATAAATGAAGGCACTCCTGCGAACCCATCACGTACCCTTGCTCCGATTCGTATCGGCATACAGCCAAGCGATGCTGATAAATTTAATGACGCAGAACGCATTATCGTTCAGTTGAAAGTTAATTCCGGTAATCAGATTACCCCCTTTACAACGAGCGATTACATCCGTGTTCGCGCCTATGCAAATATTGTCGTTGAAATTAAAGAGAAGTAAGGAGCATTGAACATGACTACCAATCGAACCAAACAATATTTCTTCCTTCTTATCTCCATGCTTCTGCTGGCGGTTATTGCGCTTCCGGCAGGTGAACGAACTCATATTGGCGGCGTAAGCCTCGCAAGAGCATTTGTCGGTTATGCACGAGGTCTCGAAGCCATCGGTACAAATCCTGCAAACCTGACCCTGCCTCACCGGGAACCGCCCCGTGGATGGATTACAGAAACAATTCCGTATGATTCTACCGTTACGGTGAAAGACAGCCTCGGAAACGATTCAACCTATGTTATAGAACTAACTCGTGACACGACCTGGCTTGTTGAATATTTTCCACCTGCTGTCTCCTTTTCCATCCCCGCGTTCTCCTGGGGAACGAACTTTGGCTCTGATTTTATCAACTATGACATCTATAAAGAATATTTTACCGGTGTGCCTGATATTGACGGAGACGGCGAGCGTGATCCGAGGTACCTTAACGACGATGATAAAAATAAAATCCTAGAACTCTTCCCCTCAGGACTTTCAGAAACTCACTTCGATTTTGAGTTGAGAGCGTTCGGATTTACTGTACACAACGATTTTATCGGCGATATCGGAATGAGCGTCACTGAAAAAGTTGCTGCAAACCTCGACTTGCCGAAAGATTATATGCGCTTCTTCTTTTTCGGCTTGGACTCTCTCGGTTCATTCTACGATTTTGACGGTACAAGCATCCGTGGTTGGCATCTGCGCGAATACGCATTGAGCTATGCAAGAAAGCTTCCCATGTTAAACTATAAACACTTTTACAACGTCTCCGCCGGGCTTGGACTCAAGCTTGTGCATGGCTACGAGGTTGCCATAACCGAAAAATACAATGCTTCGTTTGCAAATAAGCCCAATCCTAACGGTGGCTGGGATTTAATAGGCAACTTTGATACGCGGATACTTCGTTCAACCTCTTTTAATCCGGATGACGACAATGAAGAGTATAATCCTATTGGAAGTCCCGCCGGAACAGGCATTGGTATTGATCTCGGCATCGGCGCTGATGTTTATCAAGCCATTCGCGCAGGCTTCAGCATCACTGACATTGGCTCAATTACATGGACGAAAAACACAAAAGAAACTATCGGCAATGCTTCGTTCGTGATGACAAATCCGACACAACAAGAGCAATTCGATAGTCTAAAAGACGCTTTTACGGGAAAAGATACAACGACAGGCGAATTTTCAACCACACTGCCAACAGCGATGCGGCTTGGCGCGGCAATTCAGGTTGACCAGCTCCCATTTATTGGCTCGTTTCCCGGAGAGCTTCTTGTAAGCATAGAATATCATCAAGGCTTTAACCTTTCTCCCGGGAATACAACCCGCGCACGATTTGCCATTGGAACGGAATACCGTCCCGCCCGATGGATACCCATCCGAACCGGCATCTCCATGGGCGGCGTTGACCGCTTCAATTGGGCAGCCGGATTTGGACTCGATTTCGGCGGTTTCAACTGGAACTTTGGAACTGAAAATTTCGGATTACTCTTCTCCCCTAATAACTGGGACCAAGCCTCCTTCGGCATGAGCATGATAGTTAGAATTTAGGTGATAGGTGGTAGGTAGCGGGTGGAAGGTATGTCGTGTCGGAAAAGTTGACAATTGATAACTGACCATTCACAATTGGCAATTTGAATGTTTCGACATCAATATAATATTTGTATGGGACTATCTCAAAAACCGTATTGTCATACCTGCGAAGTCAGGTATCCAATCACAGCCTTCAAATTTGAAGGAATTTCTGGATTCCCGCTTTCGCGGGAATGACAAAACCGCGCTTTTGAGAAAGCCCCTATTACTTCCAAATACCTACAGTATGTACTTGCTCAAATCCCTGTCTTTAACAATCTCAGAAAGCTTTCCTCGAACATTTTCGTCTGTTATCACAAACGATTTATTATCAACCTTATCCGGCGCGTCAAACAGTAAATCTTCGAGCAAGGTTGTCATAATAGTATGAAGCCTTCGCGCCCCGATATTCTCCACCTTCTCATTTACTTCAGCCGCTATTTTCGCGACTTCGCGAATAGCCTCCGACGTGAATTCCAAAGTGAGTGTTTCTGTTTCAAGCAATGCAATGTATTGCTTGATGAGAGCGTTTTGAGGAACGGTTAATATCTTCACAAAATCCTCTTCGGTCAAGCTATTCAGCTCTACGCGAATAGGAAAACGCCCCTGCAATTCCGGTATCAAGTCAGATGGCTTGGAGACATGAAATGCTCCTGAAGCGATAAAAAGAATATGGTCTGTCTTCACCATTCCATATTTTGTCAATACGTTCGATCCTTCGACAATGGGTAGTAAATCGCGTTGAACGCCTTCCCGCGACACGTCGGGTCCGCCTGCTTCGCCATGCGAACGTGCAATTTTATCAATCTCGTCAATGAAAATAATTCCCGAATTTTGCACGCGGTTCAGCGCCTCTTTCACTGCAGCATCCATATCAATCAGCTTATCAGCCTCTTCTAACGAAAGCAGCGTACGTGCCTCTGCGATGGTGAGCCTCCGTTTCTTATGTTTCTTCGGCATGATGTTCCCGAACATCTCCTGGATATTTAATCCCATCTCTTCGATATTTATCGGGCCAAAAACTTGCATCGAAGGCAATTGTGATGAAGTTACCTCCATCTCAATCGTCCGTTCATCAAGGCTTCCTGCCTGCAGTTTTTCCTTAAACCTCTCGCGGGTCGAGTTATGCAGTTCGGTATCCGATGTATCCTCTCCCCCCTCGCCTTCCGAGGATGATTTTTTCTTCACCGGTCCGATGAGAATATCCAAAATTCGCTCGTCGGCTGCAGAGCGTGCTTTATCCTGAACTTCCGCGGCTTTCTCGGTTTTTACCATAGTGACGGCATATTCTGTTAAATCGCGCACCATGGATTCTACGTCCCTCCCAACATATCCCACTTCGGTAAATTTTGAAGCTTCAACTTTGATGAAAGGCGCTTGCACCAGCTTTGCCAATCTCCGTGCGATTTCCGTTTTCCCCACCCCGGTAGGACCAATCATGATGATGTTATTGGGCATGATTTCCTCCCGCAAATGCTCCGGTGTTTGCATTCTCCGCCACCGATTGCGGATGGCAATGGCAACTGCTTTTTTTGCCGCTTGTTGACCGATGATGAAGCGGTCGAGCTCTTTTACAACTTCACGTGGAGTAAGTTCGCGTGTTTCGTTTTTCGTCTTTTTATTCATTCGTTTGTAGGTTTTAACTCTTCAATAACTATGTTTGAATTCGTATAGATGCAAATATCCCCGGCAGTGGTCAATGCTTCCTGAACTATTTCTCGCGCCGAAAGCTCCGTATGCTTCATTAACACTCGCGCCGCTGCCAGCGCATAATTTCCGCCGGAACCAATCGCGACAATTCCATCATCCGGCTCAATCACGTCTCCTGTTCCGGATATGATAAGAGCCTGTTCTGAGTCAAGCACAGCGAGCAAAGCTTCGAGATTTCTAAGATACTTATCGGTTCGCCAGTGTTTCGCAAGTTCCACCGCGGCACGGAGTAAATTTCCCCTGTACTGTTGCAGCTTGTCTTCGAATCGTTCGAATAATGTGAACGCATCTGCTGAAGCGCCCGCAAAACCCGCGAGTACGGTATCGTTATGGAGCCTTCGTATTTTCCTCGCATGATGTTTCATCACGGCATTACCTACCGTTACCTGCCCGTCGCTGCCGACCACAACTTGACCGTTGCGCCGTAAGCCAAGAACAGTTGTAGAACGTATTGGGAGTATATTCATATCAAATTATTCAATTCAACTGGAGTTAGTAAATTCATAAGTGTTTTTGTCATTCCCGCGTGCCAAGGGCATTCCTTAGGAAAAAGCGGGTCAGTGACTCGTAGAGTAGGATAACGCAAAATTTTCTTTAGAATTGCATCGCTGCAATCAACGTGACAATGGGATGTTTTCAAAGCCATGTCATCAGTAATCAACCTAAATTTTTCTCCGTAACCTTGCTACAGGTATTTTCATTGCCTCGCGATATTTCGCGACCGTTCTTCTCGCGATATTAATCCCTTCTTTCTTAAGCATTGTCGCAATAATATCATCGCTCAACGGATCATTAGGATTCTCTGTGTCAATAATTTCTTTGATATGTTTCTTCACCTCCTTATTCGAGACCTCTTCTCCCGTCACGGTGGTCAGCTTATCGCTGAAAAAATATCGCAATTCAAAAACGCCAAACTCTGTTTGTACGTATTTTCCGTTCACAACCCGGCTAATAGTAGAAATATCCATCCCGATGACGTCGGCAACGTCTTTGTAAATCATCGGACGAAGCCCCTCCCCCGACTCAAAAAATTCACGTTGGCGGTCAACTATGGAGTGCATCACTTTCAACATTGTTTCGCGGCGCTGGTAAATACAGTTGATAAACCATTTTGCCCGCTCAAACTGGTCGCGGATGAAATTCTTGACATCGCTCGGCGTGCCGTTATTTCGTTTGCGCGTCATTAATTCTTTGTACCGTTTGTTCAGGCGAAGCGGGGGAACGCTTCTATCGTTGAGCATGATAATAAATTCGCCTTCATCATTTTCCACGATAAAATCCGGTATGATATAATTTTGTTGTGGTGAGAGCGTGCCTTCTCCGGGTTTCGGATTTAACTTTTGGATTAGCTCGATTACCGCTTTCAATTCTTCGATGCTAATATTTAAGTATTTTGCAATCTCCTGGTAATGCTTTAAGGTAAATTCAGTCCAGTGTTCCCGAAGCAGCTTCAACGCGAGGCTTTTATGTGGTTCGCGATAATCCCCTACCTCAAGTTGCGCAAGTAAACATTCCTGGAGATTCCGTGCGGCAATCCCCGGCGGCTCCAGTCTCTGAATTTGGTAAAGAACCTCCTCTGCGCGTTGTATCGAGAGATTTGTTCCTCTCGCTAAATTCAAATCTTGAACTATGAGATGAAGGTCTCTCCGTAAATATCCATCTTCATCAATATTGCCTACAATTTCTTCTCCCAGCAGCTCTTCTTCTATTGTTAAACTTAAATATTGCAACTGGTCTAAGAGCTTTTCCGTAAGCGGTATTTCCGCTGCGACCGGGTATTCCTCACGGTCCTCATCTTCTTCCGATATCTTAACATTAGTTTTATACCCGCTCAAATCATCATTCATGAAATCATCGAATGTATAGCTATCTTCCGATGCTTCCTTCTTCTGCACAATGGGTTCGATGTTTTCCTCACTTGGCGTGAGTGGTTCCGTCGGCTCTTCCGGTAGTTCAGATACTGTGTCAACTTCTTCCCCTTCCTCAAGCAAAGGATTCGCCTCAAGCTCTTCCTTGATGCGCTGTTCTAATGTGAGGACCGGAAGCTGAAGTAATTTCAGGTATAATACCTGTTGCGGTGTTAGCTTTAGGTCTAATCGTTGTTGTTGAGATAAATATTGTTGCATAGTTTCAATTTCGTATCACACGAATTCCACAACTCAGTTATGAAATTCTTTTATGTTCATTACAGACTTCAATAAACTCGTTATACCACTCTTCTCCAAACCTCCTGATAAGAGGTTCTTTCAGAAAATCCGGGAGAGTAATGTGTTCTTGTTCGCCGCGTTCAACAGCGGCATCGCATTCTTCTATTGTTTCATATCGTAACATCGTCCTGGGTTGAGATGTTACCCGAATCGGAAAAAGGTGGCACGATATCGGTTTTCGCCACGTTGTTTCGCCATTCAAGTACCCTTTTTCCAACGAACATTTGGCAATATCACCTTCATAATAGACAAAAACACAAGCCTTGTTATCAATACAGGTCGTCGCCCATGAACCGGGTTCGCCTTCGTACATTCCTGATGTTTGAATCGCTTCAAGGTGGCGTACCGGAAGATAATGGGCTATTGCCGGAAAAGCACGCTCAAGTTCGGGAATTTCTTCATCCATGAGTGGCGCCCCTCTTC
>SCUC01000356.1 GCA_004322375.1 Bacteroidota bacterium | reverse complement strand
TACAACGAAAAAGAGTCAAAACGTCAAATAGAGTGTATAGTCTTCTCAAAGATGATATTAAAACAGGTTGTGTCATCCCGTCAATTGTTTTGGCTATCTTTCCAACTGACAAGGAAGATACTGAAGATTTTAATGTAACTAATTTACTTCAAATACGCACCGCAGGAAAGAACCTTTTAATTCTAGATGGATTACAAAGAACATACACTATTTTTGACTTATTAAGTGAAGTACAAAGCGATCCCGAGATTTATTCTAAAGTGAAATCGCTTCCATTGCGTATTGAAGTTTATTCAGGAATTAGCAAAGTTGGCGTACTTTATAGAATGCTTACTTTAAATACAGGTCAAAATCCAATGTCAACCCGGCACCAAGTTGAAATGTTATATTCGGATTATAAAACTGGATTTGATGGACTTGTATTTATTACAGAAGCTCAAGATAGGGTTCCATCAGGCAATAATGAATTTAGATTTAGTGATATTCTAGACGGGTTTCTTTCTTATATTACTGGAGACTATTTACCTATCGAAAGAGAAGATTTAGTTAACACTATTAAAAATTTAGAAACACTTACAAAAGACGATAAGAAGAAAGATTTATTTAAGCATTTAATTAAAACATATAATTCGTTAAGAGAACATCTTGATTCTCAATCAATTTCTTGGCAATTTGATGATGCGATATCATTAAAGAAACGAGCGTTCGCGCGGAGTGTCAATGAATTATTCTCCAAAGTACAGACCATGGCAGGCTTTGGTGCTGCCCTACATTTTCTTATTGAAAACGAACTGATTAATGATCTTGGGGAGATTAATAATTTAATCCCCACGATATTAGGTCATAATATCAAAGATTCATTAAATATCATGATAACACACTTAGACGACATACAGGTCTCGGCTAAAAAGATTGGGAATGAGCAAAGAATGTATTTCTATTATTTTATTCGTTCACTCTTCAATAAGTCAAATGAAGGCTATTTAGATGTAGAAAAAGCTGTATCTCAAGCAAATAAATTTTATAAAGCAAATATGCTAGGATAATGAATACGACTAACGAATCGAGGAATATGGTTGTTTCGCGCTTTGACGAAACACAAAATATTTTTTACTTGAAATCACAAGACGATGATTCTGTGCAGTATGCTGTTTTTTGTAAACTCAAACTGAAAGGCACCGTAGCTGGGCAACAATGCACAGTTGATATTTCAAAACCTAGTGCTGATTATGAACTACATAGATTTATTAATCCATATTTAAATGCTCAAGATGATTTATTTAAAATTAATTATAATGACAAGAACATAGGCTATATCATACCTTTTACAGCTCTTGAAGATAACGATAATAATTTTGATGAGGACTTTGATGAATATAAACAAGCTTACAAATATTATTGCGTAAAATCATTCTTAGAATGTTATGATTTTCCAAACCACTTGCAAACAAGCGAAATGCAACTTAACGATATTGTTGAAACAAATTCAATATATGTTATTTTATACAAACCATTAATTGATGAAGAAGATTTTAAGATCGACAATTGCTTACCAAGTTTCGCACTTAATGGATATTATTTATTTCCTGAGAATACTAAACCCAGTGTTTTGTCTTTAGTCCATGATAGACCGACGGATAGTGAATTTAATGCCTTAATAAACACAAGATACCGCACTAACCGGAGTGGCACATCCATTAGAATTAAAACATATAAAAATATTCTACAGCTTAATCCTCTCATAGAATTATTTTATAAAAAACTACTTATAGAAAGCAATGAGCCTCTCCATAGATTCATTGTACTGTATCAGATTATTGAATTACTTATTGATAAAAGATTTAGAAAGGAAATAGAAGATATCTTCAGAGAGAAAGATACACTGTCTAATCATAAATTAGCCAAAAAAATAAATAAAATAACAAATAATAAAAACATTATTAATAAAATCTTCGAAAATGTAGTTTTTCCTGAGAAAGAGGAAATAACTAATGTTATGCGAGATTTTATAGTGGAATTTGACAGTGAATTCAACAGTCAATCTCCAGGTGAATGCCTTTATGAATTAAGAAATCTTATTTTCCATGATTATAAAAGTCTTCTTGAAAAAAATAAGCATGGAGAAATAGCAAGTTTGGTTATTCAATGTGAGATATTGATTCATCATTTAATAATGGCTACTTACAATAATCCATAATGTGTAATATATCATGTATTAAATTCATGAGTGCAAGTTAGATATTCTTTACCTCACTTTATTATTTGTAGTATTTCTTACCATTCCCCATGCCCCTCGTCACCATCACCCTCCCTGAAGGTAAATCCCCGCAATTCATCCAGTCGCTTTCTACTATCGTCCATGAAGCGATGGTTGAGACAATAAATTGTCCGCCGGATGCCTTATATCATATCATCAATCAAGTAAAACGGGAACAATTGACGTACATGCCTGAATACAAAGGCATGAAACGTTCAGAGAATGTTATCATTCTACAGATAACGTTGAAAGAAGGTCGAACCCCCGAACAAAAGAAACAGATGTACGAAAAAATTTCTTCCGGTCTCAACAGCAATCTCGGCATACGGTTCGAGGATATTATCATTATCCTCACCGATAGCGCGGCAGAAAATTGGTATTTCGGGAGAAACGGATAATTAATACTGTAGCCGCAGACTTTATGTCTGCGGTTGTAGCTACAGTATTAATTCCGCATCCATAAAGGATGCGCCTACATTTTCTACCTCACATTGCAAAAACCTCCCCTTTCCCGTATATTAGTCAAAAATAAGATTTGACTATGGACAAATTCATTATACACGGCGGCAACAAGCTCAAAGGCAGCGTTACGATTAGCGGGTCAAAGAATGCAGCCCTTGCCTTGATTCCCGCTACGCTTCTTGCAAGCGGAAAATATACGTTCTTCAACGTTCCTGAGCTTAGGGATATTTCGACAATGTCGAAGCTCCTTCAATCAATGGGAGTTGAGATAAAAAAACAATCCACCAATCTTTCCATCAATACCTTTCGAGTCAACAAGTTTGAAGCTCCGTATGAGCATGTGAAAAAGATGCGCGCCTCAATCTACGTGCTTGGACCCTTGGTTGCGCGCTACGGCTACGCGAAAGTATCTCTCCCCGGCGGCTGCGCGTGGGGTCCGCGCCCCGTCAATCTCCACATCGAAGGAATGCGCAAGCTCGGCGCATCGGTTGAGCTTGACGAGGGGTACATCATCGCGAAAGCAAAGCGGTTGAAAGCCGCGAAAATCATGTTCGACGTTTCCAGCGTCGGCGCAACGGGAAATGTCATGATGGCTGCCGTTCTTGCGAAAGGAACAACGGTTATCGAAAACGCTGCGATGGAACCGGAAATAGTCGCCCTTGCTGAGTTCCTCGTAAAAACCGGAGCGAAGATTAACGGCATCGGGACGCCCCGTCTCGAAATTCAGGGAGTTGACGAGCTGCAGCCTGTTGAAGAAACGATGATCCCCGATAGAATTGAAGCAGGAACGTTTCTCGTAGCCGCGGCATTAACGGGCGGGAATATTACTATCGAGCGCTGCAATCCACAGCATGTTGATGCGATTGTTATGAAGCTGCAAGAAGCCGGCTCGAAGCTCACCATATCGAACGATAGCATAACGATTCAATCTCCAGCATCAGCGAAACCTGTGAATGTAACCACCGCTATCTATCCCGGCTTCCCCACCGACATGCAGGCGCAATGGATATCGTTAATGTCGGTTGCGAAAGGCTCATCCACAATCACCGACACGATTTACTACGACAGGTTCAAGCACGTGCCTGAGTTAGTCCGGCTTGGCGCGAATATCAGCATCAATAAAAACTCTGTGATGGTAACTGGAGTAAAATCGCTTCGAGGTGCAAAAGTGATGTCAACCGATTTACGCGCTTCCGCTTGCCTTGTGCTGGCAGGGTTAGCAGCCGAAGGTGCAACGGAAGTTCTCCGCGTCTATCACCTCGACCGCGGCTATGAAGCGCTTGAAAAAAAATTACGCACTCTCGGCGCGGATATAAAACGTGTTTCAGGCTCAGAGTATTAACTGTTTCCGGTTTACTGTTTTCTGTTTCCTGTTAATAGAAGCCTTTGAAAAACTTCCCGATTGTCATGTTGAGCGTAGCGAAACATCTCCGTACCCCCTAGATTTGGAGATTCTTCACTCCACTTCGTTCCGTTCAGAATGACAAAATAGGATTTTGCAAAGGCTTTTAATAGTATAATATTTAGCAGCTGATGTTACGCAACACAATTGCAATGCCTAATATTTTTAGGTTTGCCTCTTAACTCAACCCCCTCAGTCCCCCTTCTCTTGTAAGAGAAGGGGGAAGGGGGATGAGTTCGCGTCATTAACCTTAATTTTTTAGGTCAGAATATGAACTTGCGTAACATCAGTTAGCAGTTTGTAGCTTGATCTGAATCCTGAATCTTGCATCCTGAAACTTGAAACCTGAAACTACATCATCCTCAACAAGCAGATATATCAATGCTCGCGCATTCTTTCCCTTACTGATTGTTGCGTGCATTGCGATTGTCTATTTTCAAGCTTTTTCGTTCGATTTTGTCAGCTATGATGATTATGACCTCATTGTTTATAATGAGGAATTTTTATCAAACCCCGGCAATATACTAACCTCGTTCACAACTCACGCCTTCACGGGGAAGCGAGCGGAAAGCGTCTATTACCGCCCGGTACTTCAATCAAGCTACATCCTTGATTATACCCTCTGGGGATTACGTCCGACGGGCTATCATCTCACCACTCTTATTGCGCACATACTAACTTCCATTCTTCTGTTCTTTCTTTTGAACAAACTTTTTCACCGCAATCTGTTCGCGCTTGTCGGAAGCCTTCTCTTTGCGCTTCATCCTGCTCAAACAGAAGCAGTGGCGTGGGTGGCAGGACGAAACGACGTCCTGCTTGGATTGTTTATCGTGCTGATGATGCTCTCGTATGTTCACTACCGTGAGCAGTCAGAAAAAAGATTTCTGTTTCTCCTTACATCGCTCCTTGCGTTCACGCTTGCATTGTTTACAAAAGAGCCGGCTGCGTTTTATCTCCTTCTCTTGCCGTTGTTCGATTTTTGCCTATCACGTAAGACTCCCGACAACAATCCTGCGAGCAAATATACGAAACAACTCGCGCCCTTTGCCGCTATCTTCGTCATCTATTTATCTATACGTTACCTGCTTTTCGGAGACGTCGTCGGCGCAGAGCGATTGTACGGGAACAGTTCACTCGTTGAACGCTTCGCACAAGCGCCTGCTATCGTTATGCAGCATCTTTCGCTGTTGATTCTTCCCGTTAATCTTTCCATCGTTCATCCGCTCGATTCTCTTCTGTGGCTTTCTCAGCCATGGAATATTTTCTCCATAATTCTCCTCGTGCTGCTGCTTGTTGCTGTCGTTATTTCCCGGCGGTACGACAGGGTACTGACATTCGGGCTGCTCTGGTTGGTTGTGGGATTGCTGCCCGTATTAAATATCATTCCCCTTGCTGTCCCCATCCTTGAACATCGTCTATACGTTCCATTAGTTGGTTTTGTGATAATCGTTTCAAGCGTCTTCCGGCTCCTACATTCAACAAAAGCAACGCGGGTTGTCCTGCCCATTGCCTATATTCTCATTATGCTATCGGGTATAGCTTCATTCCTTCGCGTTCCGGTCTGGCAAAACAGTGAAACATTATGGACTGATGCCATAAGAAAAGCGCCCGCTGTTTCACGTTCATATTTCAACTTGAGCGGATATTTTTTTGAAAAGCAGCAATACGAAAAAGTTATTCCTCTCATGGAAAAGTATATTGAACTCGAACCTCTCGACTTTATCGCCTACACCAAGCTTCGACAAACATATTTCCTGGCGGGTCGCTACCTTCACGCTGCCGATGTTTGCAAACGCATGATACGCCTGAATCCAACAAACCCGGAACGGTATATCGAGGCAGCTCTGCTCTATGAACGGATCAATCAACCGGATAGCGCAGTTGGAATGTACGAACAGGGTATCCTTGCCGTTCCAGGCGCGTATCAATTGCATTTCCGCCTCGGGCTCCTCCTGGAAAAAAAGCAACAAAGCGATTCTGCGCTTTATCAGTACAACAAGTCTTGCTCTCTCAATCCCTCGTTTGCGCCGCCCTATGTTCTTGCAGGGCGTTTATACGCATCTCGCGGTGAATATGAAAAAGCAATATCGTCGCTGGAACAAGGGATGAGCCTTGCAACGCCGCCACAGGAAGACATTGAGCTTCTTCTCTCGCTATACCTCAAAACTAAGCAAGAGCAAAAATATAATAACCTGTTGAAACAAAATAATCGCTATTAGACTTACTATTTGATGTTACGTATGAACTATACAACACGAAATCACTTTACTATATCTACTACATTGCACACACCCCTTAATCCCCTCTCAAGAGGGGATTTATTCCCCTCCTTGGAGGGGCCAGGGGTGGGTGCGCAACTTCAGTTACTATGATACCCACATGAAAGGCGTCTCAACATATTTGCCCGCGTTCATAATGCTGGTATGTTCTATTATCGTAATTCAATTCCCGTTGCTGAATTATCTCGGCTACGAGTTTTCTGCCGCAACCTCTCTCCTTCTCTCTTTGGTTCTCGGACCGGTTACGATACAAATATTCAGACGTTCTATTCGCGCTGAAACCGAATCCCCGCTCTCTGCGTTTGAAGTTGCTGTCAAGCAGTCCTATCGAAAGGCGGGAATCCTTCTTGCTATACCCTTCATTATCGCTTCTCTTAACATCTTCCTTGTGAAGAATTGTTCGTATGGAGAAGGTCTGGTGTTTTATTTACTTATCCCCGTTGTAACGGGTTTCTGGTCTCTCTCTCTTGCAATTCTGTGCGGCGTTCTTTTCCGCCGTGCAACTCTTTTTTACTTTGTATTTTTGATTGTTGACTTACTCCATCCTCTGTATCTGGGCTATTTCACGCCGGCTATCTATTCCTACAATTTCATATACGGCTACTTTCCGGGTTTTTCGTATGATGAAGTGTTGACGATAAGTATGACGCTGGTTCTTTTTCGCAGCGTGACTGTGCTTTGTGCGTTGCTCTTCCTTCTCAGTTCCCGGCTCTTCTTGTCAAACACTCAACTCAATTCATCGTTCAAAGAAAAAATTACCTCTGCAATTACCTCATTTCGTTTAGATGGTAAATATTTTACTTCCGTTTTTTTATTGGTTGTGTTGTGTCTAACCTGGTTGTTTCGCGACGAATTGGAATTTCAGTCAAGCGCTCAATCCATTCAGCGAGCGCTGAGCGCAACTAAGCGTACAGAACATTTCAACATTATGTTTGCACCCGGCTCATTTCGCCCTGATGAAATTGAATTCATTGCAAAGGAACATGAGTTCAGGCTTTATCAGGTACAAACCGCGCTGAATGTCAAGTTCAAAGACTTTATCACTTCCTATATTTATCCTGATGCGGAAATAAAAAGAACGTTCATAGGCACCGGAACGACAAATATCGCGAAGCCCTGGCACAAGGAACTTCATCTCAATAAAGATTCGTGGCAGGAAGTGCTAAAGCACGAGCTTGTTCACATCGTTGCAGGCGAATTTGGATTACCTGTCATCAAAGCGCATTACAACACGGGCTTGACAGAAGGACTTGCAACTGCTATTGATAACGACTGGGGCAACAGAACGCTGCATCAGTATGCCGCCGCAATGAAAAAATTTAAAATAGCTCCTAACCCGGAACAGCTTATTTCCCCGCGCGGCTTTCTCGTCCAATCATCAAGCGTTAGCTATGTGTTGATGGGTTCATTCTGCAAATACTTGATTGACCTGTATGGTATCGAGAAGTTCAAAACTATCTATTCAGGCGTCGCCCCGGAAGAAGTGTATGGAAAACCGTATCCTCTCCTGCTTGAAGAATGGCAGCAAGAATTGCAATCTATTGTAATCCCCGATTCATGGAAACACCATATCGAATACTTCTTTCGCCGTCCCTCTATTTTTGCTAAAGAATGCGCTCGTACAATCGCTCGATTGAACGAGACGGGGTTCCGTTATCTTTCAAACAAACAGCCGGCGCAAGCAAAAACTGTGTTTGAAGTATCGCTCGCTCAAAGCTGGAACACTTCAGCGTTCACCGGGCTCATCTCCTCCGAATACGCACAGACAGAGTACGATAACGTTATCCGCAGGATGAAAAAGCAATTAGAAGACACCTCACGCCAATCTTCTATGACAGGTTTAATGCTGACGTATGGACACGCGTTGTGGGCAAACGGAGATACGGCGAAGTCAAAGGCTGTGTTCAACGCTCTTCTCGAATATGATGTGTCGGACCGTACGAATGAAACCGCTCTTGCCCGGATTGAGGCGCTAAACGACACGATACTGGCCAACCGTCTTCGCCCCTTGTTTACAAGCAACCTTGCCATACCCGACGCGATTGCGCTCATTAATTCAACAATGTTGAAATCTGCCAATCCTATGTTGCCCTATCTGAAGGCAAAACTTTTGTTCGCGTCTCACAGGTACAATGACGCTATCGCGTTGTTATCCCCGGCTGCGTACTACCTATCCTCCAAAATTGAATTTGCAAAGTACAAGCTGCTTGGCGAATCATATTTCCGGCTTGCAACATATCAACGCGCAGAAGAGTATTTCATCCACGCCTTGCAATTCACTGACAACCAAAGCTCAAGAATACGAATCGAGGACTGGATCCAACGGTGTGAGTGGTTCGGCAGGCATCGAGGAGAAATGTTGGAATAAAAACCTGTCTGGAAAACCCTCTACAAAAAAAACGTGGGCTGATTTCTCAGCCCACGCTCTTTTTCATCGCAATAATTGAGGAGAATTATTTGATGAGCATCATTTTCTTCGTTTCGACAAACGTCTGACCGCTAAATTCGCTCTCCTCATCCGGCAGAACTGTGGCGCTAATTCTAAAGAAGTAAACGCCTGATGGCAAATTCGCTCCATCGAACGTGAATGATTGCTCGCCGTACTCAAGGTCTTGCCTATCGAGTATCGTCATCACTTCTTTTCCTAACAGGTCATAGATTTTAATTGTCGTCGCTGAAGCTGCCGGCAAATAAAAGCTGATGGTCGTTGTCGGGTTGAACGGATTGGGATAGTTCTGATAGACCGAAAACGATTCAGGTACGTCGGCATTGAGGTCCGGGTTCGCGTCGCGGGCAATTTGCGTAACCG
Organism: Bacteroidota bacterium; assembly: GCA_004322375.1. Lineage (GTDB taxonomy): Bacteria > Bacteroidota > Ignavibacteria > UBA10030 > SZUA-254 > FW602-bin19. The sequence goes on along the minus strand of SCUC01000356.1, from coordinate 21,038 downwards.
CTGCTCCCGGATTCGGACGCAGGTACGAGACCGCGCTTAGCGGTTTCACGCCTGTCAGCGATAGCTGTATCGCCCATGATATTGTATCAATCGGTCCCTCGAACGAGCGATTCAATTTCTGAACTGCCGTATCGAGCGCTATGTAATAATCCTGGGATTTCCCTTGCCAGAACGTCATTGATGTATCTGCGCGACCTGCAATCGTCTTAATCATTAATCCGCTGAACGGATTCGCTCCATCATCGTAAATCAACTCGCCGAAACCAACCGGTGTAATGCCTACCGTGCTTGCGGCAACGTTAAACCGGAGCGTAGCAAGGTCTGCAAAGAGCTTGTTGTTGTGCTTCTTCGGAGGCAGTGAACGCAATGCTCCGCGCAATACAGAAGTCTTTGCTGCATCACGGGCAAATCCGCGGGGACGTCCTGTGTGCGTGCCTGTTCTATCAACAAGAGAGTTATACAGGTCTTTTGAGGTCTTCATCAGCACCCATGCAAAATTCCTGCTATTGCTCGGCACCTTTGCTCCCACGAGCATTCCACCCTGTGGCGTAAAGACGGAACGGAATACTTCATCGCGGATGTTGGCGGCATTCGGCATCGGCAAAAATCGCAGGATGCTATCGGCACGTAGCGGACCTTCACTATATGCCTTTGAAATTGATGAATCGTTGTACAGCCACCACCATTTGTTCACGCGAATTTCGCACGGGAATGTTTTTGATAATCCGACGATTTGCATGGCTTCACCATCTTCAATTGTCGCACCGCCAAAAATATAGTCCTGTGTGCGTTTTCCGAGGTCTTCATAATATGCAAACGGTACGTACTCATAGAACGTAGTAATGACGTTATTGAATTCTACGTATAACCCGGTTGCCTGTCTTCCCGTATTGTTGGTAAACGTAAAGTACCATCGCAGCAAGTGGCAGCGTTTTTTCACAGGCGTACCAACCATAAGGGCTTCGGGCGTGAATGTCCTGTAGCTGCCCGTATCGGAACCCGCATCGGAAAGCATGAACCCGAAATTCACTCCGGTCGTCGCTGAGCCGCATGTAACAGTTTGGTTCGAGCTGCCTGTCCCGGGAACTGTCGGATCCCAGCCCGTTGCAGGAGATACGGTGACCGCATAATTGTCGGGGAGGAGATTTGTAAACGTATAAACTCCTCCCGGCTCTGTTGTTGTCGTCTGATTATACGCCGGATTTGTACCGGTCAACGAGACAGTCCAGGCAGAGATTCCGGGTTCCGATGTCTCTTTGCTTCCGCTGACGTTTCTATCATAGTACACAGTTCCGCTGATGTACGTGTTCGCACCTGAAACCACAATAGACTTGGAGGCAGATGTTCCACCGCCGGGAGCGGGCGTATAGACTGTTATTGTATATGTCCCCGGCGTTGGGAAGTAGCTGGCAAGAACTGGAGCGGTCAACGTGGTTGAATCAACATACGTGGTCGTTAACGCCGTACCATTCAATCGAATAACCGACGTCGGATTAAAATTATGTCCTGTCACCGTCAGCACGGAATCGCCGTCACAGAGGTAGCGGAACGTTGTGCCTAAATTGCTCAACACAGGCTTGGTATTCACGGTGAAAGTTTTTCCTGTTAGCGTTGTCGTGTTGCCAACAGAATCCTTCGCAACCACAGTGATGGTATGCCCGCCATCGCCGAGAACAGGCGGCGTAACGCACCAATTTCCGGAACCATCGGCAACCGTGTTCAATATCGTGCGGTTATCTATGACAACACGAACTGAATCACCCGGCTCTGTTGTGCCGCAAATTTGCGGAGTGTTATCAGGGGTCGAGCTGCCGTTAATCGGCTCATCCACGGTGACAACAGGCGGCGTTGCATCAATCGTAAAGTTCCTCACCGGCGTTGTATAAGTATTTCCTGCCGGATCTGTGACAATCGCTTGTGTTGTATGCGGGCCATCTGCCAATGGTGTCGGTGGCGTATAGCTCCATTGTCCATTCGCCGGAATTGTCAGCGTGTCAACAGGAACTCCATCAATATACAGAACAAGCTCTGCGCCCGGTGTTCCGGTACCGGTGATTGGAGGAGTGTTATCATTCGTTGTTTCACCCTCTGTCGGTCCGGTAATGACGGCAACCGGAGGCGTCGTATCAACCGTAAACGGATTGCTTTCCGTCGCTTCGTTGCCGTAAGGATCTGTTGCGGTTGCGCTCACGGTATGAGGTCCATCGGTGAGCGGCGTAGGCTGGGTAGTTGTCCAGTTTCCGCTTCCATCGGCAACCACCGTGTCAATCGGCACTCCGTCAACCTTCACCACTACGGTTAAGTAGGGCTCCGTTGTTCCGGTATATGTGGGGGTGTTGTCGTTTGTGATGCTATTATCCGGCGGCGTTGTAATCGTAATAGCAGGCGGAGTTGCATCAACATAGAATGTATGCACTAAGGATGTAACGTTATTTCCTGCACCGTCAATCGCCTTGCCCTGAGCGGTATGATTGCCTGTCGCCAATGGAGTAGGCTGAACAGTTGACCAGTTGCCGCTTGCATCGGATTGAACCGTGTCTATCGGCGTACCGTCAACCATGACAATAACCGTAATGTTCGGTTCCGTAGAGCCAGTAATCGTCGGACGTGGTCCGGTCGTATCGCCGTTCGCAGGGAGAATGATAGCAATCGAAGGCGGCGTCAAATCAACGATATAGGTTATCGAATCCGCGCTTGGATTTCCACCCGGGTCGGTTGCATTGGCGACAACATTATGAGGTCCTTCCGGCAGCGGCGTCGAGACTGGAATACACCATGCGCCTGTTCCGCTTGCGGTGGTCGAGCCGATGAGTGTTCCATCTATGCGCACGGTTACTGCCGAGCCTGATTCAGTCGTGCCGCAAATAGTCGGCGTTTGATTTGTCGTCGTCGTGCTATCCAGTGGCGATGTAATAATGATGAACGGAGGAATCGTATCAATCGTGAACGGATTCGTATCGGTTGCCGTTCTTCCGTACGCGTCAATCGCCGTACCGGTAACTGTATGCGGTCCATCTGAGAGCGGTGTGGGCTGAGTTGCAGTCCAGTTTCCGCTTCCATCCGCAACTACGGTATCAATAGGAACGCCGTCAACTTTTACAATAACTGTAAGATTCGGTTCCGTTGTTCCGGTGTAGGTCGGCGTGTTATCAATGACCACGCTGCTTACCGCCGGGGTAACAACATCAATGACGGGCGGCGTTGTATCTATGAAAAATGTATGCTGGTCGGTTGCCGTGTTTCCTGCCGGGTCTGTTGCAAGAGCGTGCACAATATGCGCTCCTTCAGCGAGATTCGTTGGCTGCGGTATAGACCAGTTTCCGGAGCCGTTCGCGGTTACCGTACCGATAACCACCCCATCAACCGTTACTCTCACAGGGAGATTCGGATTCGTTGTGCCTATGTATGTCGGTGTTGTCGAAGAAATAACGCTCAAATGCGCAGGCGTTACAATATCTACTGCCGGTGGAGTTGTATCAACCGTAAAGGTGTTCGTATCGGTTGCCGTATTTCCTGCGTCATCACGCGTATCGGCGGTGACGGTATGCGGACCATCCATTAATGTCGTTGGCGCATTGGTTGACCAGTTGCCCGCGCCGTCTGATGTCACAGTATCAATCGGCACGCCATCAATTTTCACAATGACCGGCAAATAAGGCTCGGTTACGCCATAGATTGGAGGCGTGTTATCGTTTGTGGTGCTGCCATCTGTCGGCGTGGTAATGGTGATGGTCGGCGCAGATGTGTCAATATAGAAGATGTTAGCGTCAACTGCCGTTTGACCGAGACCATCGGTAGCTGTTGCCTGCGCAACGTGTCGTCCGTTGGAGAGCGGCGTCGGCTGTACAGTTGACCAGTTGCCAAGACCATCTGCTACCATCGTATCAATCGGAGTTCCATCCACCCGCAAAATGACCGTCAAGTACGGGTCGGTTGTTCCATTGATGACGGGAGTGTTATCGGTAATTGTGCTGTTGTTTGCCGGCGTTACAACATCAACGTTTGGAGCCGATGTATTGATGGTAAACGCGTTCGCATCCGTCGCTGTTTGACCTAACGCATCCGTAGCAATCGCCGTGACAATATGGACGCCATTGGAAAGCGGCGTGAGCTGTGGCGTTGACCAGTTGCCGTTAACGTCGGCTGTTACCGTGTCAATCGGCGTGCCGTCTATTTTGACGATGACCGGAAGATACGGATTCGTTGTTCCGACATATAACGGCGTATTATCATTGGTAACGCTGCCGTCATAAGGATTCAAAATCTCCACAACGGGAACCGATGTAATAATCGTGAAGACATTCGCATCCGTTGCCGTTTGTCCAAGGCTGTCTGTTGCTAATGCTGAAGCAGTGTGCAAGCCGTTCGAGAGTGCGGAGACGACCTGAGCCGTCCAATTTCCTGCGCCGTTCGCTGTTACAGTATCAAGCGAAACGCCATCAATGCTGACGATAACCGTTAGATTGGGATTCGTTGTACCGGTAATAGTCGGCGTATTATCTGTAATGCTGCTACCATTGGCAGGCGTTACAACATCAACGACGGGGGCTGATGTATTCACCGTAAACGGATTGGTATCCGATGCAGTATTACCTGCAGGGTCGGTAACCGTGCCTGTGATTGTATGAGCGCCGTTCGAGAGCGGGAATGGCTGCAAGAACGACCAATTTCCGTTCGCATCTGCAACTGCCGTTCCAAGCGGCGTGCCGTCAACACTCACAGTAACTGTCAATAACGGTTCTGTTCTGCCGGTATATAACGGTGTGTTGTCGCTCGTTGTGCTTCCATCCGGAGGCGTATCTACAAATATCGTCGGCGGCAAAGTATCTACAATGAAGGGATTGGAATCCGTTGCAGTATTTCCTGCTGCATCAACTGCAATTCCCGTAACTGTATGCTGACCATCCGATAACGGCGTTGGCTGTACCGTTGACCAGTTGCCGCTGCCGTTCGATACTACCGTATCAATCGGCACGCCATCCATCAGCACGATGACCGTTGTGTTCGGGTCGGTTGTGCCGGAAAGCGTAGGCGTGTTATCGTTCGTCGTGCTGCCCACTGCCGGGGTAACGACGTCAATCGGTGGCGCAGTAGCATCAACAGTAAACGTATTCGCATCGGTTGTGCTATTGCCTGCTGCATCTGTTACCGTTCCTGTTACTGTATGCGGACCATCTGATAAATTCGTCGGCTGCACTGTTGACCAGTTGCCGCTGCCATCGGAAACTACGGTATCAATCGGCGTTCCATCCATTTTCACAATGACGGTCATATTCGGGTCAGTTGTACCGGTAATCGAGGGCGTTCTATCTGCTGTTGTGCTGCCGTTGGCAGGAGTTACAACATTGATTGACGGGGGAACGGTATCTATAGTGAAATTATTCGTATCCGTTGCAGAATTTCCTGCATCATCGGTCGCAGTCGCTGAAACTGCATGTGCGCCATCCGCTAACGGAGTCGGCTGCGTTGTTGACCAGTTGCCCGCGCCGTCGGATGTTACCGTGTCTATCGGAGTTCCATCCATCCTTACGACAACCCTGAGGAACGGCTCCGTTACGCCGTAGATAAGAGGCGTATTGTCATTGATTGTGCTGCCGTCGGCAGGGGTAGTAATCGTAATTGCCGGAGGAGTTGTATCAATGTAAAAGATGTTTGCGTCAATCGCGAACTGACCCAGAGCATCTATCGCTTTTGCGGAAACTGTATGCTGCCCATCGGAAAGAGCGGAGGGCTTAATAGTTGACCATGCGCCATACTGGTCGGCAATCACAGTGTCAATGGGGGTGCCATCCATGCTCACAATAACTGTGAGATTGGGGTCGGTTGTTCCTGCCAGCACCGGTGTGTTATCATTTATCGTGCTGCCGTTTGCTGGGGTAACAACATCCACCGATGGGACGGAAGTATTAATCGTAAAATTGTTGACGTCGGTTGCCGTTTGTCCGAGCCCATCTATCGCTATTGCCGTTACCGCGTGCGCCCCGTTAGAAAGCGGAGTCGGCTGGTTCGTTGCCCAGTTGCCGTTCACATCCGCAACTAATGTATCAATCGGCGTGCCGTCAATTTTTACAATTACTGTATTATACGCTTGAGTAGTGCCGACATACGGTGGAGTATTATCGTTCGTGATGCTTCCGTCTGCAGGATTATTGATAACAATTGTCGGCAAGCTTGTAATTACCCTGAACACATTCGCATCCGTTGCTGTGTTGCCGTTGGAATCTGATGCCAATGCAGACACAGTATGTACTCCGTCAGAAAGAGGAGTCGGTTGGTTGGTTGACCAGTTACCGGAACCATTTGCAACCACTGTGTCAATCGGCACTCCATCCATCGAAACGATGACAGTCAAGTTAGGATCCGTTGTACCATTGATTGCGGGAGTATTATCGCTTGTAACGCTGCCGTTTGCCGGGGTAACAACATCAACCGTAGGCGCAGAGGTATTGACGGTAAACGGATTCGAGTCGGTTGCCGTATTGCCTGCGGCGTCCGTCGTCGTTCCGGTTACTGTGTGCGAGCCGTTCGAGAGCGGTGTCGGCTGCGTTGTTGACCAGTTTCCGTTCGCGTCTGCTTGGACAGTATCAATCGGAGTACCATCAACTCGTACAATAACGGTAAACAATGGCTCCGTTCGACCGACATACAACGGAGTATTGTCGTTTGTCGTGCTTCCCTCCGGCGGCGTATCTACGAAGATAGTCGGGAGTACCGTATCCACGGTAAATGGATTGGTATCGGAAGCGGTATTACCGTATGCATCCTGTGCAATCGCCGTTACACTATGCGGTCCATCGTTTAAGGGGGTTGTAGGAGTAAAGCTCCAGGTTCCGCCCGGTCCTATTAAAAATGTGTCAACCGGAACGCCATCCAGAAGCAGCACGAGGGTGCTTCCAACTTCTGCCGTACCTTGAATGAGCGGCGTGTTATCATTCGTGTGGCTGTTATCGGGCGGCGTTTGAATCAACACCGCAGGCGGAGTTGCATCAACATAGAATGTATGAACCGTCGAAAGCTTTGTATTGCCTACCCTATCAATCGCTCTGCCTTGAGCAGTATAAGTGCCGGTTGCCAATGGTCCAATTGCAAGGCTCCAGTTGCCTGCATTATCGGAAGCAACAGTGTCAACCGGTATGCCATTAATAAGTACCTCGACAAAAATATCTTCCTCGGTTGTTCCTGACACTGTGGTATTGGGACCGGTCGTGTCGCCGTTTACAGGAAAATCTAAATTGATAAATAACGGGTCAACGATATCGGGTATTGGCGAGATAGTAACGCTATCAACATTGTTGGTGAGTATCGGATCTGTTTTATCGGTATCAAGCAATGTTGCTGTTCCCGTCAGCGTGAGGGGTGTGAGATTGGTGTCCCGCACAATCAGGGTCAGCGTTTGTGTGCCAAATGCCGGAATCGGTCCTACATTCCAGATATACGTTGCGCTGTTAAACGTGCCCTGTGTCTGTGAAGAAGAATAATAAAGCAAGTTCGGCGGGAACGGAACGCTCACCCGAACGCTATCGGCATCGTACGAACCTGTATTTCCGGCTGTAACGTAAATGGTATCAAGATGACTCTTTTGCGGAGTCGGGTTTGTCGTCGTAACACCGAGAGTAATATCCGCCGGGTGAAGAACTCTCACTAACGAGGGGATGCCGGCTCTCGCAAAGGCGTTTCCAAACTGTAAGGATTTATAGCTGAGCCGCACTGTGTTTGTAATTAAGGTGCTGTCTAACGCAGTCGGTTCAACAATCATTCTAAACGTTACCGTCGTTGTTTCACTTGGCGCCATGGTGCCGCCTAAAGCAGCATTCGCACCGTTCGACAATCGTATGACAAGCCTGTCGCCAATTGCATCATATTCAGCTTGATCGTCACCGGTGTTATCCGTCTTCGCTCCGACATTATATCCCGACGTTATTGCAAGCGTTCCGGGGACATAGTCTGCGTATTGAGGAATAGTGTCATACAACACAAGCTCTGTCGCGGAATCAAACCCGCTGTTGTCAATCTGTACGGTATATTCAATCGTATCGGAAGGCTCAAGGTATTCCCCATTAATATCGTTGGCAAGCTTGAGAGCCGTCATGACGGGAGAGTAAAGCTCGATGGCTGTTGTGATAACGCCGGGAATGTATGTTTCTCCACCGGTGGAGAGACGTAACGTTATTGAGGTATCTCCATTCGGAATACTGTTGCTAATATCAATGACGTCAATATCGAGCCCAAGCTGGTTGACATAGTTTGGATTTTTCGCGGTAATATGACTGCCTAACCTGCTAATCGTGCTGTTAAATACGTCATTATTTGGATTAAGTGCATCCGATAAATAAAATGCGCCTGCCGAGGTATTCATGCGGAGGCTATCTCCCCGATATATATCGCTGCCGGATGATTTATCGCCGTCATACGCTACAAAGCCAAAATAGGTGTTCACAGGACCAGCCGGGGGAGTTTTGAACCCGGAGATAGAAAGTGTAACAGGGTTGCCACTGCTTATCTGGGCAAAGCCTTTATATACTCGAAGGTTTCTAAACAAATCTGTCGTATCACGAATCACGATAGCTAACGACCATCCACCGAACTGGTTTGTGGAACCGACACTAAGCTGGATTTTTCCTACACCGTAGGTTCCGGTGCCACCCGCCTGTACAAGCGAAGTTACATCGGCATAACTCTGGTACCCGTACGAGCTTGAAACCACCGTACCGGTAACCGTTTGATATCCTGCTGCCGGAGTTTTAAAACTCACCTGGTTCCGGGAACTGCTCGATGATACACCGCCCCAGAACAACGCTGCAAATACTACGCTCCCGTTTGCCGGTTTCGTGAAATTTGCCGTGCTGGAATTTGCCGGAGAGCTTAACCCGTCAACGTTCACATACACGGAATTGAATCCATTGTTCTGTGCGGCGCCGCCGTTCTGGGCTGTTGTACAGCTGCCGCTTGGTGAGCAGGTAACGTTCGTATTACCTACAATAAAAATATTTCCTTCTATATTCGCGGAATAAATAGCGTTGAACGCTTCCGTTACCTGCGCCTGAGATTGCGGTAGGATAAACGCGCTAAGAAGGAACATCATGAGAAATAAATAGGAATGACAGGATTTTCCTGTATGAACAGTTCTGCTTGGATTGTGAAGCTGCGAAATAAGAGACATCACAGTCGCGAGCTGAACAGAGAGTGCATTATTTGGTTTGGGCATAGTGGGACCTTTACTTGGATTATGCATCAATAGTTGATTAAAACTCGACTGCATTTGTAAAGCGCCTGGAGAGTTGAATAGTAGTGGATGTACTCGGACCCGGGCGCTCTACAAACTTAACAATATGGAATAAATACTATATGATAGAGGGAAATTATATAAATACTTTGTTTATGATTTAATAGTTTTTTCTTTAATTGTCTTGAAACACACTTTCGTAATTGAAATTTGTCCGGGAAAAATTTTTGTTCACTTGAGAGTCGTTAGCGAGGTTGCTTCCCTACCACCCCTTTCCGGGATTACCGGAAAGGGGCATCGGATTTACTAATCACACATAACTAACTACTGCGGACAACTGACTACAACGGTATCTTCCAAATCCTTTTGTTAAGGATTTCGCCAGTAACGTCTGGAAATACTGTCGTTTTTATAAGTCCATAATCTATACTTACAATAACAATGCCAATGAAAAGTCTCTATTTTGGATTGATTCATACTAATCTATCTCACATTACCTTATCAAAACGGGAACAGATGTATCATTATGATATTTTAGTGTTTTTCATTAAATACTTAACAATTCTATTCTCATAATGAGCATTATTATTTGATTATATAATAACATGTTAAGCGTTTTCGGTTTCGTATGATGGGGGAAAATATTAGAAAAGAATTGAATCGGGTTGTTTTCCGATATTCCAAAAAATAGAGGGCGATAGCTTTAACAAAAAGATCAAAATAATAGAACAAATTAACTGATTGACGGTACAGGTTGATACTTTTTCACAACCTTTACTACCTACTAAGAAGGTAGTAAAAGACCCACATGAAATCAATAGGGGATTATCTTCATTTCCATAGGTGGAATCCACTATAAGATGCTTTTGCTAAACCTGCTAACAATAAAAAAGCCGATTCAAAAGAACCGGCTTTTTTACTCTAATGAATCAATAATACATACAAGATTACTGATTACTGGCTACTCACCACTAACCACTCACTATTTGATGAGCATCATTTTTTTCGTTTCGACAAACGTCTGACCGCTAAACTCGCTCTCCTCATCCGGCAGAACTGTCGCGCTTATTCTGAAGAAGTAAACGCCTGAGGGCAGGTTCGCTCCATCGAACGTGAACGATTGTTCTCCGTACTCAAGGTCTTGCCTGTCGAGTATCGTCATAACTTCTTTTCCTAACAGGTCATAAATTTTAATCGTTGTCGCTGAGGCTGCAGGCAAATAGAAGCTGATGGTCGTTGTCGGGTTGAACGGATTGGGATAGTTCTGATAGACCGAGAACGATTCAGGTACGTCTGCGTTGAGGTCCGGGTTGGCTTCACGGGCAATTTGCGTAACCGCTGCTCCCGGATTCGGACGCAGGTACGAGACTGCGCTTAACGGCTTCACGCCTGTTAACGATAACTGCACAGCCCACGATATTGTATCAATCGGACCATCGAATGACTGGTTCAACTTCCGAATTGCCGTATCGAGCGCGATGTAGTAATCCTGAGATTTCCCTTGCCAGAACGTCATTGATGTATCTGCGCGGCCTGCAATCGTCTTCACCATTAAACCACTGAACGGATTCGCTCCATCATCGTAAATCAATTCACCGAATCCCAACGGGGTGATTCCCACGGTGCTTGCCGCAACATTAAAGCGAAGTGCAGCAAGATCGGCAAAGAGCTTGTTGTTGTGCTTCTTCGGAGGCAGTGAGCGTAAAGCGCCACGCAACACGGCAGTCTTAGCTGCATCACGAGCAAATCCGCGAGGACGACCTGTGTGAGTGCCAGTTCTATCAACAAGAGAGTTATACAGGTCTTTTGAGGTCTTCATCAGCACCCAGGCAAAATTCCTGCTGTTATTCGGTACCTTCGCTCCTACGAGCATTCCACCCTGCTGTGAAAATACTGAGCGGAACACTTCATCCCGGATGTTGGCAGCATTAGGCATCGGCAAATATCGCTGGATGCTATCGGCGCGTAGCGGACCTTCGCTGTACGCTTTTGAAATTGAAGAGTCGTTGTACAGCCACCACCATTTGTTCACGCGAATTTCGCACGGGAATGTTTTTGATAATCCGACGATTTGCATGGTTTCACCATCTTCAATTGTCGCACCGCCAAAAATATAGTCTTGTGTACGTTTGCCGAGGTCTTCATAATATGCAAACGGTACGTATTCATAGAACGTAGTAATGACGTTATTGAATTCTACGTATAACCCGGATGCCTGTCTTCCCGTATTGTTGGTGAACGAGAAGTACCAGCGCAACAAGTGACAACGTTTCTTAATCGCCTTTCCTTCCATAAGAGCTTCAGGCGTGAACGTTCTGTAGCTGCCCGTATCGGAACCCGCATCGCTAAGTGCGAAGCCGAAATTCACTCCGGTTGTTGCCGAACCGCACGTTACAGTCCGGGACGCCGTAGCGCTTGCCGGAACAGTCGGATCCCAGCCCGTTGCAGGAGTTACCGTTATCGTATAATCATCAGGAAGAAGATTTGTGAACGTATAGGTCCCGCCGGGTTCTGTCGTCGTTGTCTGGTTATATGATGGATTCGTTGCCGTCAAGCTGACACTCCATGCTGAAATGCCGGGTTCTGATGTTTCCTTTGTTCCGCTGACATTCCTATCATAGTACACCATGCCGGAAATATATGTATTTGAGCCCGAAACGGTGATAGCTTTTGAACCGGATGTTCCTCCGCCGGGAGGTGGAGTATACACCGTCGCGGTGTATGTCCCTGGAATCGGGAAGTAGCTTGCGAGAATAGGCGCAGTCAACGTGGTTGAATCAACAAACGTTGTCGTCAACGCCGTTCCGTTTAATCGAATAACAGAAGTTGGGTTGAAGTTATGTCCTGTGACAGTCAAAACTGAATCAGCATCGCAAAGATACCGTAACGTTGTTCCCAACGAGCTGATCACCGGCTTTGTATTCACGGTGAAGGTTTTGCCCGTCAACATGGTTGAGTTGCCCGCAGAATCCTTTGCAACAACCGTGATAGTATGCCCGCCATCGCCAAGCACCGGGGCTGTAACGCACCAGTTACCGGAACTATCGGCAATAGTGTTCAACACAGTGCGGTTGTCTATCACAACCCGCACGGAATCTCCACCTTCCGTTGTACCGCAAATTTGCGGAGTGTTATCCGGCGTTGAGGTGCCGTTAATTGGCTCATCAACAGTAACCGGAGGAGGCGTTGAGTCTATAATAAAATCCGTAACTGGAGTTGTATAAGAATTTCCAACAGCATCGGTTACAGTCGCCTGTGTTGTATGGGGTCCATCTGCTAATGGCGTTGGCGGCGTGTAGCTCCATTGACCATTGGCAGGGATAACGAGTGTATCAACCGGCACACCATCAACGGAGAGCACAAGCGTTGCACCCGGCGTACCTGTACCCATGATAGGCGGCGTGTTGTCGTTCGTAGTTTCACCGTCTGTCGGCTCGGTGATGACTGCCGTAGGAGGCGTGGTATCAACCGTGAATGGATTGGTATCTGTCGCGCTATTTCCATACGGATCCGTTGCTGTCGCGCTCACAGTATGGGGTCCATCCGAGAGAGGTGTGGGCTGGGTTGTTGTCCAATTTCCACTACCGTCTGCAACCACTGTATCTATTGGTACACCATCAACCTTCACTATAACAGTAAGGTTGGGATCAGTCGTGCCTGTATAGGTCGGCGTGTTGTCGCTGGTGACACTACTATCCGGAGGCGTTTGGATAACAATCGGCGGCGGTGTTGCATCAACATAGAATGTATGAGTAACCGATACTGCCTGGTTTCCTGCATCGTCAATGCCGCGACCCTTTGCCGTATGTGTGCCTGTCGCAAGCGCCGGGCTGACAGTAGTCCAGTTACCGCTTCCATCGGATTCAACCGTATCAATAGGAACGTTATCAACATACACGATTACAGTGATGTTGGGTTCGGTTATTCCGGTTATCGTCGGGGTCGGTCCCGTCGTATCGCCATTCGCAGGCGTAATGATTACTATAGATGGCGGTGTAGTATCAACAGTGTATCTGGTTGTATCAGAAGATGAATTCCCCGACGGATCGGTTGCTGTTCCTGTAATCGTATGGGGTCCGATGCTCATTGGCGTTCCGGGCGTGATGCACCATGCGCCATTGGTATCAGCTACAACCGTCCCGATTGATGCGCCATCAATTTTAACATTGACCGATGAGCCTGATTCTGTTGTACCGCAAATCTGTGGCCTCGGCTCTGTCGAGGTTGTTCCATCGGGCGGCGTAGTAATAACAATAGAAGGAGCAATCGTGTCAACATTAAACCCGTGCGTATCCGTTGCAGTCTGACCGATGGAATCTATCGCAGTTGCCTGGACTATATGCGTCCCTTCGCTCAGAGCGGTAGGTTGTGTTGTTGACCAGTTACCGCTACCATCGGCAATGACCGTATCAATCGGCGTACCGTCAACTTTCACAATCACTGTAAGATTTGGTAGCGTTGTACCTGTATAATTCGGCGTGTTATCAGGAACTGTGCTTCCATTCACCGGCGTAACAATGTCAACCACAGGAGGAGCAATCGCGGCAACGATGAAATTATTCGTATCGGTTGCGCTGTTGCCATACGGATCAGTAACATCTCCCGTTACCGTATGAGGACCGTTGGAAAGCGGCGTGGGTTGAATCGTTGTCCAGTTTCCGCTGCCATCGGCTACAACCGTATCAATAGGAACTCCATCCACAGACACAATTACGGTCTGGTTCGGGTCGGTTGTTCCGACATACGTTGGAGTATCGTCGCTCGTCGTGCTGCCATTCGTAGGCGTAACAACATTGATTGACGGTGGGGTTGTATCAATTGTAAAGTTATTTGTATCGGTTGCCGTATTTCCGGCATCATCGCGCGTGTCTGCTGTTACTGTATGCGATCCATCCGGGAGAGGCGATGGCGCATTCGTTGTCCAGTTTCCGGCTCCATCTGATGTTACCGTATCTATCGGCACTCCATCAATTTTTACTATCACCGGCAAGTATGGCTCGGTAACTCCATAAATCGGAGGAGTGTTATCGGTTATGGTGCTGCCATCTGCAGGAGTTGTTATCGTGATTGCAGGTGGAGTCGTATCCACAGTGAAGACATTCGCATCTATTGCAAATTGTCCTAAGTCATCTATTGCCTTCGCTTGCGCAGTATGCTGTCCATCGGCTAATGGAGTAAGCTGTACTGTTGTCCACCTGCCGAGATTATCAGCCACTACCGTATCTATCGGTGTTCCGTCAACGCTGATGATGACGGTTAAATTCGGATCGGTCGTGCCATTGATTGTCGGCGTGTTGTCGGTAATAACGCTGTTGTTGGCAGGCGTTACCACGTCAACATTCGGCACGGAAGTATTGACTGTAAAGTTGTTCGTATCCGTTGCTGTCTGTCCCAAGCCGTCTATTGCTGTCGCGGTTACCGCATGGGATCCATTAGATAGCGGTGTCGGCTGCAACGTTGTCCAGTTGCCGTTCACATCCGCTACTACCGTGTCTATCGGTGTTCCATCTACCGAGATGATAACAGTCAGGTACGGGTCGGTTGTACCTGTATAAAGCGGTGTGTTGTCGTTCGTGATGCTTCCCTCTGCCGGGCTTGCAACATCAACCGTCGGCAAGCTCGTGATAATCGTGAAGACATTAGCGTCCGTAGCAGTCTGACCTAACGTATCTGTTGCAAGAGCAGATGCTGTATGTAATCCATCAGTGAGGGGTGTTACCACCTGCGCTGACCAGTTGCCTAATCCATTCGCTACTACCGTATCAAGCGGTACGCCATCTATGCTGACTATTACCGTTAAGTTCGGATTGGTTGTGCCGCTGATGGTCGGCGTGTTATCACTAATCGTGCTGCCATTGGTTGGCGTTACAACATCAACGCTAGGCGCTGAGGTGTTCACTGTGAACGGATTAGTATCAGTTGCTGTATTGCCTGCCGGGTCAGTTACAGTTCCTGTTACAGAATGGCTGCCATTCGAAAGCGGTGTCGGCTGTGTGGTTGACCAATCGCCGTTTTCATCCGCTACCACAGTGTCAATCGGCGTTCCATCTACTGAGACGATTACTGTCAGCAACGGTTCCGTACGACCTGTATATGATGGCGTATTATCATTCGTCGTGCTGTTTTCGGGCGGCGTGTCAACAAAAATTGTCGGAGGTACCGTATCCACTATGAATGGATTAGCATCGGTCGCAGTATTGCCTACGCTGTCAACGGCAATTCCTGTTACTGTATGCGGACCATCCGAGAGTGGAGTCGGCTGCACTGTTGACCAATTGCCGCTGCCATCGGAAACCACTGTATCAATCGGGACACCATCCATCAACACATATACCGTAGTGTTCGGATCGGTCGTGCCGGTAATCGAAGGTGTATTATCATTCGTCGTGCTTCCCACTGCCGGCGTTACAACGTCAATTGGCGGCGGGGTTGAGTCAACGTTGAAATTATTTGTATCTGTCGCAGTATTCCCCAGCGCGTCCGAGACAGTGCCGGTTACAGAATGTGGACCATCGGTTAACGGCGTGGGCTGCGTTGTTGTCCAATTCCCGCTTCCATCTGAAAGAACCGTGTCAATCGGAGTGCCGTCAACAGAAACAATCACCTGCGTATTCGGGTCGGTCGTTCCCGTGTAAGTCGGAGTGTTATCCGTTACTGTGCTGCCGTTTGTTGGCGTAACGACATTTACCGTGGGCGGCGTCGTATCCACAGTGAACGGGTTGGTATCCGTTCCGGTTCTGCCAAGAGAATCTGTTCCGTTGGCTGTTACCGTGTGCGGACCATCGGCAAGCGGAGTTGGCTGGATTGTCGTCCAGTTCCCGCTGCCATCTGAAATAACCGTGTCAATCGGCGTTCCATCAACAAGCACAATAACTGTTACGTTTGGATTCGTCGTTCCCGTATAGGTGGGCGTATTGTCATTCGTTACGCTTGAATCCGGAGGGGTAACAATGGTAACAGGAATCGTCGTGGAATTGATTAAGGTTGTTTCAAGAGTGGTACGCGGATTCACCGTTGCATCGAGCTCATCCTCATACGTAACGTTGAGAGAATCGTCTCCGATGACAAGGAAATACCCGTCGTTATCTGTCGTTGTGCTATCAAGGAACAGCGTGGCAACAGTGCCTGTGAAAATTCCTGTGTTTGTTCCTGTTTCTGTCAGTCCGATAATCTCTAGTTCGCCTGTTCTCGGATTCTCGATGCTCACAAACATTGTCCCTTGACCTTTCAGGTCTGCGTCATCAACACTGATTGTGTCGGGATCGCCCGCATCAATGCTTGGCAATACCGTCAGGACACCTGTAACGGGATTCGAGACCAGAGTCGTTGTAGTGTTACTGTTCGTGCCGCCCGGAATTTGTGTGCTTGCCAGCGCAGCGGAATTATCGTACGAACCGTTGCTGGAAGTGTAGGCGGTAACAGTTGCTGATCCGGAGGTTCCGGGGTTGGCGGTTCCGATATTCCATGTTACTGTCTGCCCTGCTACGCTGCCTGCCGCCGCACCGTTGAGTGTGCTGGAAAGGTACGTTAATCCAATAGGTAAATCATCGGATATCACGGCATTTGTATTTGTCGCGTTCCCTGATACCGAATAGGTCAATGTATATGTGATAGTATCACGCAATGGCGAACCGGAACGGGTTGAGAATTCCGGTCCCGCCTTTTCGATTGCCATCGTCGAGCTTGCGGTGATTGTTGTCTGTGTCGTATCGGTAGTCGCTGCCGCATCGGACGATGTCAAGGCTGCCGTGTTTTGAATAGTATTCGATCCCGAGGTAAGCAATGACGCTACCAGAACTTTGAACGTCGCGGTTTGTCCCACTACTCCCGCGCCCAAAGAATCACGGCTTATTACTATTCTGTTATCAAGAAGCTCATACGAAGCGCCTGTTCCGGTAACAGAACCTTCGATGTAGGTAGAATTGAGAGGGATAGTGTCAAATAAATAGACGTTATGCACAGCCGTGTTCCCCGAATTTCCATACGTCAAGGTATAGAGAATCGAATCACCCGGCTCGCCGCTCCCCATTAAGGTCGCAGCTTTGACGATGCTTACGATAGGAGTGGAGCGCACGGTAACGTTCCAGGTATTGCTCGCTTCTTTACCCGTTATTCGTTCCGTTGTCGCGTAGGCAGTATTAGGAATAATCAAACCGTTCGCGAGGGGGCTATTTACCGTCACCTGATACGTAATCGTATCTACTCCGCCTGTTGCGAGGTTTCCGAGAGAGAGACCCGTGCGCAGCGCTGTCATGCCGCTTACATCGGCAACCGGAGCGCCATTAAGAGTAGTCGAATTAGCAACATACGTAACATTAGAAGGAACCGTATCGAATACCGTTGTATTATACGCCGGAACGATGGAAGAATTCGTTACAATAATCGTATAGGTATAAACTGTTCCGGGAGAAGCGAACGTGCTATCCGCTGAAATCACGAGCGCTAACGACGGATAATGCAGCGTCGTAACTACGGTATTTGATTCAACAGTCTGTACGCCGGAGGCGCTGATGGAAGCTGAGTCAGAAATTTGAGAGATGCTTCCGCTCGCTATCGGTGCATTGATGCGGGCTAAGAACGTTACCGAGCCGCTCGTTCCGAAGTTTACCGTACCGAGATTCCACGTAACGACTCCGCTCGAGAACGTTCCGCCACCCGTCGCGCTCACAAACGAGGTGTTCGCGGGAAGCGTGTCGCGAATAACCGTGCTTGCCGCGTTCGCGGTGCCATCGTTTGCGTAATTGATAGTGTAAAGCAATGTATCGCCCGGACTTGCCGAGGATTGATTCACGCTCAATGTAATATCAAGCTCCGGAGAGGCGGCAACGGTTGTGGTCACAGTTCCTGTTTTCGGCGTCGCTTCACTGTTGCTCAAGCGCGCATTGTTCGTGATAACGGTACCGTTTGAAACACCCGTATTGATGGTTACCTGGAACGATACCGAGCCGGATTGATTCGCGGCTAACGAGCCGATGTTCCAGCTTAGCCGGCCGCTGGATCCAATGGAACCATTAAACGCTCCGCCGCTCGACGCGGAACCCGAAACGTAAGTAACCGTCGAGGGGAGCGTATCTAAAATCGTTGTGTTGGTTGAGGTGCCAGCCCCCGAACCATTGCTGTAATTAATTGTATAGGTCAGCGTAGTACCGGGAGAGCCTGACGATATATCAACCAATTTGGAGAAGGTAATATTCGGCGGCGTAGTGGATGTTGATGATGTTGTATTTGTGGAGCCAATGAACGCCCCGCCATCGTAAAGAGAGGCTGTATTATTCACTGCCCCTGACGTCCCTGCATTTACCGTCACCTTAAAAGTATAACGGGTTGAATCTCCATTGCTATATGGGTTTGGCAATGTCGCTTGCAGAACATTTGTACTAAAGGAAAATGTAGCTGCTCTACCATTGACGTTTGTTCCAGAATTTGTAACATACGTAACGCCGGATGGTATTGTGTCATAAATTCTAGCCTGTGGCTGGTTACCGCCGCTTACGTTTCTATAAAAAATCGTATATGTTATCGTATCGCCGGGATGAACGTTTGACGAGCTTGCGATTTTGGTTAACGTTACCGAGCTGCTTGAGCTTTGCACGGAAATAACAATGCTATGTGAAATCGTGCTTGAGGTGGAAGCAACGAGAATGCCCGTTGCCTTACCCGTATTTGTATAGGAGCCTGTGTTGGTTGTGCGCGCTCTGAAAATAAGCGTCTTTGTTTCGCCCGGAGCTATGGTAACGTTCGGAGAAAATGACCATGTTACCTGACCGGTAGCGCCGTTTGAGGGAGACGATGTCGGCGAGAGCGTTCCGCCGCCTGTTGAAACATAGATAAACCCGGAAGGTAAACTATCGGTTATCGAGGATAAGGTCGCGTTCGCGGTCCCATTATTCGTCAACGTTATTGTAATGGTTGCCGTATCTGTCGTAAAATAGACAGACTGGTTGGAAGAGGTTGTAATGGAAACATTCGGGTTTGCATTGACGGTTATCGTCGCCGTCGCGCTTTCCGTCGGAGTTTGCGTAGAAGAAATATACGCTGTATTCGGAACCGATTGATTCAATCCCGCAGTAGGATATGGAACTGCTGTCGAGGTTTGATAGGTAATAACGTTGTTTTCGCTCCCCGATACCAGCGTCCCGATTGTCCACACCAATATCCCTCCGGTCGAATCCGTCAAGGTAAATGACGACGAGCCGGAAACATAGGATTGTCCCGAAGGAATAGTGTCTCTGATGACAACGCTTGTTGCCTGCGATGTTCCTGAATTGCCATAAGTAATTGTATAAGTAACCTGCGCTCCTGCCGTAACAGTGGAAGGACTCGGCGTGTGTGTAATAGATAAATCAGGATTGAGCACGGTGTGGGTAATTACGTTGCTCGCTACACCTGAAGGTAACTCTGTGGTATAAAGCCGACCATAATCGGAAAGCTCGGTGCTGCCTGAATAGGGCGATGTAACAGTAACATCTATCGTCCTCGTGCCTGAACCTTCCGCCACAATCGTTCCGATAGACCATGTTACTGTTCTATTTGCCGGGTTATACGTTCCCCCGTTTGAGGCGGAAACAAAATTTAATCCCTGCGGCAGCGTATCAACAAGCACGCCATTAGTCTGCGGCAATGAACCTGTATTTTGATAGCTCAGAGTATAGGTAAATGATTGTCCGGGCGTAAGCGCCCCGGCAACCGATGCAGTCAACGCTAACGAAAGGCTTGTTCTCGTAACGGTAACAGGCGCTGCATTGAGCGCCGGAGTGTACGATGTCCCCCCTGTTGCTGAAAAATTGCTGGAGAATGTGCCAACCGTTGTCCCTGCTGTTATATTGAACGATAATGTTCTTGAGCTTCCCGCTGGAATTGACGTTGCCGGGAATGTCCACGTAATTGTTCCCGTCGCGCCGTTGGTCGGACTAGTTGAAGGAGTTAATGTGCCTCCTGCGTTGGAGACATAGGTAAATCCGGTCGGTAAAATATCGCTGATGCTGTTGAGTGTAACCGGCACGCTGCTTTCGTTTGTTACCGTGATTGTATAAATAACGTTTCGTTGTGTAGTATTGCCGCTTGCATCAACTATTGAGGGCGTTACCGTAGCGCTCAACAATGGCGAAACAGCCGTTCCGCAACTATTATTAAAGAGCGCCTTTACCTGGACAAATCCTGTAACTGTTTGATTATAGGAATCAGCCGTATCTCCGAACTGTCCTATCGCGTAAAATTTGATGATGTACTGTCCCTGCGGAAGCGTAGAGGTATTCCAGCTTGCCGTAACATACGAGCCGAGCTGCGGCGCAGTTCCGTTCGCTAAAAATGTCCATGATGAACCGACATCGTCAGCGAGACCGTCTGCATCCACGTCATACCAATAATAAAAATCTTTTGTTGTTAGAGTATTCGCAACAGTGTTGCCGCTGACGATTTTTGCGGGGGCTAAATATGTCGCAGTTAACGTAGGGGTCGGGCAGGAAGCGATGCTCACTCCCGTTACTACTACTTCCGGAACAATGATAGTAGAATCGAACGTCATCGGGTCGCTGCCGGGGGCAGGAAGCTCGTTATTCACGTTATAGACGCCGTTATAGGAAGCGTCTTTCTTGTACGGCTCGCTCGGCGATTGACCTGTAACCGGAGTTAGCATGAATATCGTTGACGAAGTCATTGTAGGACCGCCAAATGCAGACGCGTCTAACAGGGAAATAGGAAATTGAAAATCCATGATATAATTTTCGTTCGTCGCAGTTCTATCAATCACACGTGTCGTGCCATAATCGTATGTCGTTGTTTTTCTTCCCAGTGACCAAACATTGCTGGTAATAAG
>SCUC01000355.1 GCA_004322375.1 Bacteroidota bacterium | reverse complement strand
AATAGAAAAATACAAAACTAACATCGCACAGCTTCAACGTTCAGATACTGCTGGACTGAAGTATTGGATTATGAAATTGTATCTTGCGTATTTGAATATCCAGCAACGATTTCGCTCACCGGACAATAGCGCTATAGACAGGAAAAAATTTTATACAGAAAATATTCTAATTATTCGATGGTGGACGCTACTAGGACCAACGACAAATCGTACGCTTCTTATTCTCAGCGCCTTGTTAGGCAACGTCGAAATGTTCTTGTGGCTCATTCTAATACCCGGCAATTTATGGTTGGTTGTATGTCTTATCTATCAAAAAATGATAGATAAAAAGATTGCAACGCGAATGGCTTAATTCATAAATGTCTTTTTACTAAATATCGAACGCCCATGTCCGAATCTCCATGCCGAATGACCAATATCCATGCACCAAGTCGAAGCACAGCGTTGGCAGCAGATCGGAAACAAAGCACAAAGTACAAAGTACAAAGTACAAACAAGACACTACGACCTAACACCTAATTCCTAAGAATGTCCCGTCCAAGTCCATTAGTTTTTTTTAAGCAATCCCTGAAATCGGATTCATTCTACGCGGATGAGATCATTAATATCTATGTACTCCGGCCCATTGCGGCGATGCTTGTTTGGCTGCTCTATCCGACGCGGGTAACTCCTAATCATGTTACTATTGCCGCGATTGCAGTAGGATTCATTGCAGCCGGGATCTATACTCTTCATACAGAAACAGCAATTGCCTTTGCGGGAATTCTCGTCATCCTGAAAGATATTATTGATGACGCAGACGGACAGCTTGCGCGCGCGAAACAGCTCTATTCGCGCCGCGGAAGATTTTTAGATTCAATAGGAGATTTCCTCGTTAATATCGCTTTGTTCAGCGCGATAACGTACGTTGTTTACCGGTTGAACACCAATGCCGTGACAATACTGTTTGGAATTTTATCTTTCATTGGCATCACGCTTCGGGTTTCCTATCATGTCTTTTATCAGGTTTCGTTTCTTCATCTTGAAGAGCGCTACAAGCTTAATCGTATCGCCGAAGAAATTACGGAGGAGGATAGGCAAGGCGACCCTGTTGCATTACGATTGCAACAAATATTCATTCTTATCTACGGCTGGCAGGATCGTTTGATGTATCGAATTGACGAATGGTGCAGGAAGAAACGCAGCGACAAAGAGTTTCTGGAAGCCTGGTATTCAAATAAAATTGCATTACGTTTTTCGGGTTTGCTTGGCTTTGGTACTGAACTTACTCTGCTTATGGTTTGTTCGTTGTATAATCAACTCGATGGATATTTCTTGTTGAATGTTTTTCTGATGAATGGCATCTGGGCAATAAATATCGTGTATCGAAAATATCTCTGCCGCTCAATCTAATATTCCTTTAATTCTTTGTATATTAGTGTTGCATCCGGCACGTAATGGGCTAACTACCTATACTGTTTACTTGTTGCAACACTCATGTTCTAATTCCGTAAAATAAAGAAACAACAATCAGGAAAATTACAATAACAATGAACCGAACAACAATAATCATTCTTTCTGTTGTAGGCGTCTTCTTTTTCATCATTCTCGGCATGTTTTTGTGGGGAATGGGCGTCTATAACTCGATGGTCAAATCAGATGAAAGCATCAATAGCGCATGGAGTCAGGTAGAAAATCAATACCAGCGCAGGTACGATTTGATTCCCAATCTTGTCAACACAGTCAAGGGATATGCCGAACATGAAAAGGAAGTCCTTGAGCAAGTTACTGAAGCGCGAGCGAGGGTTGGCAGCATACAAGCGACAAAAGAAGTCGTGAACGACCCGCGGCTTTTTCAAAAATTTCAGGAAGCGCAATCCGGATTTAGCACCGCGATATCCCGCCTGCTTGCCGTTGCAGAAAATTATCCAAACCTGAAAGCGAATGAAAATTTCTTGCAGCTGCAAGCTCAGCTTGAAGGGACGGAGAACCGTATCGCAGTTGAGAGAAAACGCTTCAACGAAGTTGTGCAGGAATATAATACGCGTATTCGCGTTTTCCCCGGCTCGTTTATTGCCAGCATGTTCGGATTTACTCAGAAGGAATATTTCAAATCAGAGTCCGGCACGGAGAAAGCTCCGAAAGTTGAGTTTTGAACGAAAAAATTCAAATGGATAGCGCCAAAAGCCTCGTTGCTCGGTTCTGCGTCCTCGCAGAACCAACAACGTCCGGTAAAGTTTTCCACCCCTGCGAGTACGCAGAGTGGAGCAGGTAAAGTAATAGGAACTATCTTTATCATGTTCGTTCGCAATACATTTTTTGTTCAAGGAGCTGTCTCAAAAGTATATTTCTGGCGTTACCGCGTGCCAAGGGCATTCCTTCGGAAAAAGCGGGAATCCAGACATTCTTTTAATCTTGGAGGATGCTGATTGGATGCCTGCCCGTCTTTGACGAGGTTCGCCAAAGGCGACCTTCGCAGGCATGACGATGCTATCTTTTGAGACAACCCCATACTAATCCCTTATGAAATCATTCCCACGTCATCTTCTCTGGCAACTCATCGCTATCACGTTTGTCGGTTTACTACTGTATTCCCAGAACGTGCCTACGCTTCACCGTCGTGTTACGGATGAGACCGGCACCTTAAGCGATGAAGAAACGCGTTCGTTAGAATCACAATTAGCCCGGTTTGAACAAGAAACCTCCAATCAAATCGTCGTGTTGATGATTCCTTCTCTTGAGGGAGAAGATCTTGCCGGGTATTCAATTCAAATTGCAGAGAAAAACGGGCTTGGCAAGAAGGGTCGTAACAATGGCGTGTTTTTGTTCATAGCAAAGAGCGACAAAAAACTTCGAATTGAAGTAGGGTATGGGTTAGAAGGCGTGCTGCCTGATGCTATTTCCGATCAAATTATCAGGCGAATCATCGTACCTGAATTTCGGGAAGGAAATTTTTACGGAGGAATAGAAGCCGGTGTACAGGCAATCATGCAGGCAACAAAAGGAGAATTCAAAGGAGAAAAGGAGTCATCAGGAAAGAAATCAAAAGGTATTTTTTTTATAGTATTTGTCATTATAGCGTTACTTCTTGGCTTCATCGGGAATCGTCGCGGGGGCGGTGGATTTAGAATCGGTTCTGGTGGATACAGAAGGTATCCGGGGTTGTGGCTCGGCGGCTTAGGTGGATTGGGCGGCGGCGGGTTTTCCGGCAGCAGTTTTGGAGGCGGAGGAGGCTTCGGCGGAGGGGGATTTTCCGGCGGTGGCGGTAGTTTTGGCGGTGGCGGAGCAAGCGGAAGTTGGTGACGTATGAGTACGTATAAGCAGTTATTAAAAAAATATTTTACGCAGCATGACCTTGATTTGATAGCGAAAGAAATTGAGGGGCAAGAGCGTTACACATCCGGTGAAATTCGTGTCAGCATTCGCGCGAAGCGCGGGTGGCTTGAAAGAAAACAATCGTTGCAGGAACTCGCGTTAAAAGAATTTTATCGCTTACAGATGCACAAAACGAAAGACCGAAGCGG
>SCUC01000354.1 GCA_004322375.1 Bacteroidota bacterium | reverse complement strand
TTCCATTCATATCGAGGAAATAAAACGGCCTGAGCTTTCCTCGCACAACAGAATGAAACGCCTGAAAGCTTGTCTTGAAAGCATCGTTCAATAGCTTGAATTGGATTTCAAATTCCGTTCTTCCTCCATAAGGCTGGCTCGCTCGAAGCGTGCCATCTAACGCGGTGCGCTCCGTTGTTTCGTAGGATGTATCGCCCGTTTGATACGGGAATTCGTACCCATAACCGAAATCGAGAAAGTCGTCAATGAAAATATTGCCAATGTACGGCGCAGAGTTCAGGTTTCCATTGAAAAGTATCCTCCAATACCGTTTTGAGCTTGGCGAGGTAAATTCTTTCACATACGGGCTTGTCGTCGGCGCGAAATTAGTGTCAACATCAATCAAGCCGGAAGTGAAGGCATTATCATCCGCTGCCTGAATCTTAATCGCCCCGCTCGACATGATGCCGTTGAGATTGTGATTCTCAACCACTATTGCCTTGCGTGTCCTACCGCTCGAGCCCATATCTATTGCAAGGTATTGTGATGAGTCATTGTTCGCGCTTTTCCATACCGGTGAGACGAAATAATCATTCAAATTCGATGAAGGAAAATTCGCGTCATCCCCTACACTTGAGGTAATCGTTACATTCGTTAAATCGGTGTAATAAAATTTTGGATTCGACATGGTCTGGTT
Source organism: Bacteroidota bacterium (assembly GCA_004322375.1). Taxonomy (GTDB): domain Bacteria; phylum Bacteroidota; class Ignavibacteria; order UBA10030; family SZUA-254; genus FW602-bin19. Next base: position 4,099 of record SCUC01000354.1, on the reverse strand, counting down.
AATTAGTTAAATAGTTAATTTCCGTCAGGCGGATGCGCCTTTGGTGTGGTTAGTTGGTGTCCCGAAGGGATGCCCTCTGCAAGTGGTGAATAGAATAAGGAAATCCTGAACGTGAATTTTTAAGACGATGAACAGCTAACATTTAACAAATAACAGTAAACAGCAACTAAGGATTTAGATATTAGGATTTTTTTCTTCTCTTCCATACCTTATCAATCATTATTGGGAATCAGCTATGTCATCAACAAACTCCGGAATAGATTGGACTGAAAGTACCTGGAACCCTGCAACCGGCTGCAACAAGGTTTCGCAAGGCTGCAAATTTTGTTATGCGGAAACAATGGCGAAGCGGCTGCACGCTTCTAAGAATCCGCGCTATTATAACGGGTTTACGCTCACGCTCCACGATGACCTTCTCACCGTTCCACTGAAATGGAAAAAACCTTCTGTTATATTTGTTAATTCCATGTCCGATCTTTTCCATGAAGACATTCCCCTCGATTTTATCAAACGTGTTTTCGATACGATGAACAAAGCGACATGGCACAGGTTTCAAGTGCTTACCAAACGAAGCGAACGACTGATGAACCTTGCCGGAGAATTCAACTGGACGCCAAACATCTGGCAGGGTGTTTCAGTGGAAGACGGAAACAACACGTTTCGTATTGCACATCTTCAGGCGGTTCCGGCAAAACTACGATTTCTATCGCTTGAGCCGCTTATCGGCTCCGTCGGAGATATTGACCTTACGGGCATCCACTGGGTTATCACAGGCGGTGAAAGCGGTCCCGGTTGCAGACCCTGCAAGGTTGAATGGCTGCGCGAAGTCCGGGATATTTGTATTCAACGTAACGTTCCTCATTTTCTTAAGCAGCTTGGCGGCTTCCCAAACAAACGCGCGCACGAGCAGGCTCTGTTAGATGGCAGGTGCTGGCGCGAAATGCCGGATGAACTTTCACAACGGATTATTAACAAGAAGGAAAAAGGAGAGATTGTTGAAAGTACCTTATTTAATTCTTGACCTTGAATGTCAGATAATACTTTTTAGAAAACTGATAATACTTTACATGATCAATTCCCTTCAATACCAAATATGCCTTAAATAGTTGCCACCCTTTATTATTGAATAGTGTTGGAATAGTATTGTACATTTTCTTTGTTATACCAAGCGGTTCTAACATCCTAATCGGCAAGCCACCATATATACTTTGAATAAATGTCACAAAAAAAATCTTGCCCCGAACGTCATGACATCTCCATATTTCATCAAGTTGCCTAATAGGAATTTCGAATGAATCTAAATCTATTATATCAATATCATGTAAATCTAGAGATGGAATAAATTTAAGATTGTTTCCTCTAAGGTAAATACCTTTTTTATCTGATTGTTTCTCTACTCTGATTACAGTAATTTTTTTATCGGTTAGTCTACTAATTGAGTTCCATAACTTGCCATCCGCAGAACATAAATCTAAAACTGTTATCTTCTGTTTCTCAGGCAGATGAATTAATCGTAAGTCGATTTTCTCTGTAAAATGAGAATTTTCAGTTTGAACATTGCTCAATTTCTATCCCTTTTATTAATTTTATCTGTTCAAGGTATTGTGCGATCTCAATAATTTTATCGGGATTAAATGAGAGCAGAACATGAGTACGTCTATAGGGACGAAGTCCCTCCTCGATTATATTCGCTAATGAATGGCTTATATTTCCGTTTTCTATGTCAGGCAATACAATCTCAAGATTTAAGCTCTCTAAATCAAGATTCTCCAAATTTAAAAAATCATACAGTCCATTATCTGTTGTCTCTGCATAAATTGATGAGTATATCAAAACCAATTTTGCAGCTTCTTTCCGATCTTTGCAATCCATGAAGTTTGCAGGAAGTCTATCTTCGATTTTGTATCCTTCCTTTTCAAGTTCTTGTATAGCTTGTTGTCTGTGATGTCCATCGAGTATCCATCGCGTTTTCCCTTGTTGCCACACATGAAACGGCATGATAAATGAATTATTAATAAGAGATTTCTTTAGTTTTTCGAAATTGGACCTGCTTATCTCCTTCAAGTTAGACTGAAACCATTTTAGTTTTCTCCATTCTACTAGTTCAGTTTTGACTATTTTAGATTTAATTGTCTTTCTATTTTTCACAACATCACCTCAATATTCATCGTCCCATCGGGCAGTAACTCAGTGGCGTAAATGGGACCAGAAGCGGTTTTCTGAATCCTTCCTGTAAACGTAACCGAACAATTATCAAACGGTTCGTATTGAAACAATGGAACACAGCCGAGAGAGATTTTATACAGGTTTCTTTCCTGACCAAAAAACTGATACGCGTAATATGCAATGTCTTTCACAATAGCATCGGGAATAAAATCGTTGTTGATTTCCACAACGTGCTTATCGCTGAGAACGTCTGTGTTGTACGTAGTGCCATCGAATGTTACTGTTTTCGTTCCGTTCGTTACGCGAACTAAATCGGCTTTCGGGATGTGCTTATTCACTTCAACAAGCTCGCTCGCTTCGCCAAGCGTTACCGAAAGCGTGTTGCCGGTTGTTTGCGGCGTGCCGGAATTATCTCCGCGCCGATAAACGAATGCTTTCTTTGTTGAGGAAATAATTCCAACAAGAAGGAAGGCATTGAGCGTTTTGTTGATGACATCACGAATCGTCATTCCGCCAAGCGATGGATTTTGCACGATGAACACAAGACTATTCGAACATTGAAACAGCCGTCCATCAGTACCAGATTGAGGTGTGTTAATTCCGTGCAAGCGGTCTGTCCAGGCAAGCTGAAACGCCTCGCTGAATGCACCGCTCCCGATTCGAACGGCTGTTGCCCGGTTAGTTATTGAAAATAAGGAACCTCCATCAACATCCTGCCGCGAGAAATAACATACGCCTTCATGGATAAGCAGCGCATCGGTAAATCCTGCGTCTGCAAGATGAGTAATTGTTTCATAATCAACCACTTCATGCGATGCAACGACATCGTTATCCAAATCGTAATAATAAATCACATCGCTTGCGGTATCGAGCGCTGCCCTGCTGTACAACGGTAGCCCGTTAACGATTTCTCCGTTATCTTGCCAGTTGCCTGTCGCTAAAACTTCAAATTCACCCAGCCCATACTCGCTCACGCTCGAGCTAATCTTAAACCAAATTTTGTTCCCGTCAACACATACAAAATGATTCACAATTATCCCGGCTGTTTGCGCAAGGTCTGAATCAGTCAAGCTGTTGCCGTCAATAAAACGCAACGTGCCGTTTGAGGGCGTTACCACGTGAGAACGTTCATAGACTAAGCCATACTTATAGCTACTGCCCGTGTAGTTATAATCAATCATATCAATCGCGTATTTCCATGAACGGTCGTTTAATCCCGGAACGAGGTCAACTTCCGAACTCCATGTATTATCGGCAAGTGTAAGCCGCCTGAGCTTTCCGTATTCTTCCGAGCCTGAGCTATAGTAAATCCACAAATGCCCGTTGCGAGCATTATACCAGAGCCGGTTAATTGTTCCTGATGAGGGATTAGTCGCAAGATAGGTATATACGCCGGTATCCATATCCCTCTTGTAAATTCTTGAGCCGATTGCAACGAATAAATCCGTTCCATCGCTGGCAAGGGCTGAGGGGGAATCGGTAATCGCTAAATCGCCGGGAGGCTTGTCGAGAAATAACACACGCGGCTGGTTGTCAAAGGTTTGCATCTCCATCGTATCGAATGAGATATTCGTTATTCCACATTCAGCATAGAGCAAGGTAAGCAGCCGCTTCGCATGAATGTTTCGATACCAATGACGCGGCAACGTTGTGCCTGCCGTTGCAACGATAATTTCGCTTGTGAGTTCTGTCGAATCGGAAGGAAGATTCGATAGTGTTCCAACATAGACCTGCACGCGCTGGGTATCTTCTGCTGTTGTTTCTCCATTGCCGAGCGTGTTATTTCCTGCGCTCAAGTTCACCCATGCCCCGTCGTCTAACTTTGCGCGGCGAGTTCCACCGTTGTAATCATACGTGATTGTATGAAGTCCGGGCTGCAACACGTAGCTTGCGATGTTCGCATCCTTCATGTAGAGGTAAGGAATTTCCGGCA
>SCUC01000353.1 GCA_004322375.1 Bacteroidota bacterium | reverse complement strand
TCATCAATAAAAGAACAGGCTGTTTATCGTGCATATAGACTAACGATTTTGCGAGGCGCGATTCATCAATCTTCAAAAAAGCAACTAAATCATCAATTGTTTTTACATTCGGAGTATGAATTTCTTCATGTGCTTTCAATTCACCATCCTGATGAGCTTTAGTAACATTCGATACTGCTACCTCAAGATTCGCCGCGTACCCGCATGTATCGCATAGCACGCAAGTATCCTCGCCTGCGTCCGATTCAATCATAAACTCCTGCGATGCGCTCCCGCCCATCGCCCCGCTCGATGCGCCGACAACAAAAAATTTCAACCCCGCCCGTGTAAATATCTTTTTATATGCTTCTGCATGGGCGTCATAGCTTGCGTCTAATCCTTCCCACGTCGCGTCTAAGCTGTATGAGTCTTTCATCAAAAATTGACGACCGCGTATGACGCCTGAGCGGGGACGAGGTTCATTTCTAAACTTTGTTTGAATCTGGTACCACGCCTGTGGCAGATCCCGGTATGAACGGACTTCGCTCTTTGCAATCCAGCAAATCACCTCTTCATGTGTCGGGGCAAGAATGAGCGGACGATTCTTAACATGAAACATCGTATCTCCGAATGCTTGCACCCGCCCCGTCTGTTCCCACAATTCTATCGGGTTCAGCGCGGGTAAATGGAATTCCTGCGCGCCAATGGCATCCATTTCCTCCCGGATAATTTGAATGGCTTTCTTTAATGCCTTATAGCCGAGCGGCAAAAACGAATAAATACCTGCGCTCAATGCCCGTATCAACCCGGCTCGCAGCATAAGCCGGTGACTAACCATTTGCGCGTCCGAGGGGATTTCTTTTAATGTGGGAAGAAAATACTTGCTGAGTTTCATTAGTTCCTGTTATGTCTGATGATGTAGTGAAAGAAGCCTTTGCAAAACCCCATAATGTCATTCTGAACGGAACAAAGTGGAGCGAAGAATCTCCAACCTTTCGGGTTTTGGAGATGTTTCGCTACGCTCAACATGACAATGGGATGGTTTTTCAAAGCCTCTAAAAATTCCCCGCCGTAAGCGAGGCTCGCACGTGGCGGCAAAAAACAATACCCAAAATACAATTAAATTCCAATCTTCTAAGTACCAAACGTTGAACAAAACATTTGATTATTGGACATTATTTGTATTTTGTCATTTGAATTTTGGAATTTCAAAAGTAGTACCCCCGAGAGGATTCGAACCTCCGACAAACGGTTTAGGAAACCGCTGCTCTATCCATCTGAGCTACGGGGGCATAGGGTGATTTCGGATTGCGGATTGTCAATTGCGGATTTATGTTTACATAACACGTTATTGCTGCAATCCTTGAGTGAAATATACGAAATAAATGTGGATGTGTGCAAAAGCATAGCTGCTGACCAATATTTACATAATCACTCTCCGTTGCCCATATCCGGAAGAGCGTTGCCTGCCTGCTGTTTACCCTATACCCCACCGAGATAATAGCATCTAAATTATAAAACTTTGAGACTGCTTCCTGGGTTCTCCCTTTGATTGCGCCATGCTGAGTGAGGCTGTCTCAAAAG
>SCUC01000352.1 GCA_004322375.1 Bacteroidota bacterium | reverse complement strand
GCAATTTTGCCAGCGCGATTCGCATTTGCCAGCCTCCGCTGAACTCATCTGTTTGCCGCTCAAAATCCGGGACCGAAAAACCAAGCCCCATCAGCACCTGTTCGATTTTTGATTTCATCCGAAACGCGTCTAAATCTTCCAGCTTATGCTGCAGCTCGCCAAACACCTCAAGCGTATCCATGTATTCTTCACTCGCGGGGTCAAGAGCGCCAAGCCGGGCTTCCGCTTCTTCAAGCTCTTTGCGAACTACCATTACATCTTCAAACGCCGTTTCAACTTCATGATACAACGTTTTCCCGCTCGCTATCACCCCATCTTGCGGCAAGTACCCGACTGTAACATAATTTGCCTTATTTATGCTTCCCGAATCCGACTCCTGCATACCTGCAATAATTTTTAGCAGCGTTGACTTCCCCGCCCCATTCGATCCCACCAAGCCAATCCTGTCATGCGGTCCTATCATCAGCGATACCTCATCGAACAATGACCGTCCGCCGAATTGAATTGATATGGTATTGAGTGAAAGCATGGGTGGTTAGTACTTGCCCGCCTTTGGCTGGGTGAGTTGGTAGTTGTTGTTGGAGTATTGGAATTATGGAGTAATGGAGTATGAAAAATTATCAGAACTTAGAAGAATGTTCTTTCAGCCAACGAGCAAGCTCTGCTTTTGTGCATTTGCCTGATGCGAGAGCAATCATAACAGAAAAGGCCTCTTCTTCCGATGCGGTGAGCAGCCACCCGTTCATCTGAAGAAACACATCCATAAGAACAAACGCAATTCTTTTATTCCCATCTATAAAAGGATGATTACGGCAAACATGAAAACCATAGGCAGCAGCCTTCTCAAAAATGTTTTTATGGAGATATTTTCCGCCAATGGTCATTCCGGGTTGCGCAAGCGCGGAAAGCAATAAATTTTTGTCCCGAACCCCCGATTGCCCTCCATACCTTTTTACTAAATCAGTATGAATAGGCAAGACTATTTCATCAGGAATGAAACGAACAGCCATTATTTTGCAAGGGCTTTGAGCGTATTGCGATACCGTCTATTCGTTTGTTCATAGGCTTCTGCCCACTTGCCGAAAACCGGGTTGAACGGAGTGAGAATCAATCCATCGTCTGTTTCGAGAAGAGTTAGCTCATCCCCCTCGTTGAGATGATAATTTTCAACAATCGTCTTTGGCAGCGTGATGCCAAGACTATTTCCTACTTTCCGCACTGATGTTTTTAGCATAGGTTATTTCCTTCGATTCAGTAATTATAACAAATGTATTACAGAAAAACAATTACTGAAATTGGACATTTAACTCCAATAACTATGAATTCACAAAATCATTATGATTCACTATTCAACGGGTAATTTGCCAACGAAATATAATTTGGCTTGCTTTATTCCATATACTTTCGTAAAATACCGACGATTAAGTAACAGAGGCGCTTGCTTCTGAGAGAAGCATATCAGGAGAGGCGACCTTTGAATATAGAGAAAAATAAAAATGGAGTCAAATATGCCCATAAAACAATCTCTGTTATTAGAAAAGTCAGCATCATATAAAGAACAACTAAATGAAAATTTGAGAAAATTTGCTGAAATGGGTACTACCAAAAAAGCTTTTCTTTGTCACAGTCATCAAGATGCTGATATGGTAAAGGGCTTGATTGTCTTATTGCTAGAATATGGAATAGAACTTTATGTCGATTGGAAAGACCAAACAATGCCACCCAGCCCAAATAAGATTACCGCTCAAAAAAATCAAGATAAAATCAAAAGCTGCAATCTATTCCTTTATTTAGCAACTCATAATTCATCTAATTCTCGATGGTGCCCATGGGAAATCGGCTATGCGGATTCTAATGCCAGAAAAATTTATATCATTCCTACTGAAAATTATAATGGAACTTATGGTAATGAATATCTTGATTTATATTCTTTGATTGATTTGTCCTTGAGTAATACAAAAATTGGATTGGCTAAGTTTGGAATAGGTGGAACAAATGGCGAATGGCTTTCAAGTGAAAACATATAGAAAGCTTATAAATATGGATAACGTTATTTTACATAAAGAGATTGATTTAATACAAACTTGTATTACAAGGATGGCAAATAATTCATTCTTATTGAAAGGTTGGACGATTTCAATTATTGCCGTAGTCTTAGCTTTAGCTGACAAGACTATTGAACCAGCACTTTTAAGCGCAATTCTTTTGATACCATTATATAGTTTTTGGTATTTGGATGCGTTTTTCTTGAGAACAGAAAGAATGTATCGTAAATTGTATGAATGGGTTTTGGCAAGTAGGTCTAAAGATGACAACTCCTTTCTATATGATCTTAACCCGCGTCGATTCGAGAAAGAGGTTGAGTCAGAATGGGACATAATGTGGTCTATCACTCTCCGATGGTTTTATGGCGTGCCTGCTCTTATTACGTTGGGAGTGATTCTTTTCAGAATAACTAGAGCATGTTTACAGAAAGGAATATAGTATATGACAAAACCTCAAGTATTTTATAGCTTTCATTTTGATAATGATGTGATGCGTGTACAGCAAATTAGAAATATTGGAGTGATAGAAGGTAATATGCCAGTCTCGAAGAACGATTGGGAAAAAGCGAGAAGAACGCCAGGTGGGATCAAAAAGTGGATAGATGAAAATATGAAATATAAATCCTGTGTTGTAGA
>SCUC01000351.1 GCA_004322375.1 Bacteroidota bacterium | reverse complement strand
GTCATTGGTGTGCTATTGAAATCCTCAAAATGGGGGCGCTATACCTACGCGATTGGCGGGAATGAGGAGGCGGCGCACTTCAGCGGTATCAATGTCAACTTGGTGAAGATTTTAGTATATTCTCTCTGTGGATTATCGGCGGGAATAGCAGGTGTATTATTTACCTCGCGATTCGGCGTCGGGCAGTCAACCGCGGGATTAGGCTATGAGCTTGACGTTATTGCCGCGGCAGTGATAGGCGGCATTAGCCTTTCTGGCGGGCGCGGCACAATCACCGGCGCTATCGTCGGTTCCGTGCTGATGGGAATTTTACGAAACGGGCTTGTGCTGCTGAATGTTTCCGCATACTGGCAGCAAGTGGCAATCGGGTTGGTAATCGTGTTAGCGGTGGTGATGGATAGGAAGACGAAGCGGTGAGAAGCACAATTTTTATTATTGACGACCAGCCCACAACTTCAGTTGTGGGGTAAAAGGTAAAAAAATAGACTCTAAACCGCTTCAGCGGTTTTGAATACTTTAGGAAACTAGCATGTCGCATTCTCTAACTAAAGTTTAGATTCATGGAATATTCGGTACCAAAGACCGTTTACCGTTAATCAATGATTCAAGTAAAACAAAGTTATATGAGCATATAACAAAACATGTACAGGAAGATTTAAAATGCCCATTAAAAATCATCAATGGGACAGATGACCACGTACATCTATTGTTCCTTTTGAGTCCCAACATGGCATTGAAAGATTTTTTTCAAAATATCAAGGGAGAGTCATCTCATTGGTGGAATCAACAAGAGTTTTCGTCTCAGAAATTCGCATGGCAAATTGGTTATGGAGCATTTTCTGTAAGTGAATCGCAAGTAAACAAAGTTGAAGAATATATCAGAAATCAAGAAGAGCATCATCGAAAGTATTCTTACCAGGAAGAAGTTGAAATGCTCATAAAAAAATATGGTCTCGTTATTATAAACCGTTGAAACGGTTTACTCGCATCCATGTGACAGTTTACCCACAGATAAATCTGTGGGTTGTTATTAACAAGTTATTGAATCAATTATTTATAGAACTATATTTATGAAAAATTTACTTACAATTTTTGTTTCAGTTCTCCTTCTCCTCTCCGGCTGCGCGAAGAAGCAGGAAGTAAAACAACAACAATGGACATTCGCATTTGTCCCGAAATTATTAGATAACCCGGTGTTCCAGGTTGCGTGGGAGGGGGCGCAAGCGGCGGCGAAAGAGCTGGGCAACGGGAAAATTATCGTCGAGCGGCACGCGCCAGTGAAATCGGATGCCGTTGAGCAGGCACAAATTATCGAAAGCCTTATCGAACGGAAAGTTAACGGCATCGCGATTTCGGTGAATGACGCGGACGCCCTCAAGAGTTCCATTGATAAGGCGATGGATGCCGGTATCCCCGTGGTGACGTTCGATTCAGACTCGCCGGAAAGCAAACGCATTTCCTATTATGGCACGCATAACGTCAACTGCGGAAAGCAGATGGGCGAGCTGCTCGTCAAGCACATGGGAACGAAAGGGAAAATAGGAATTTTAATGGGGACCCCCGGCGCGCCGAATCTTGAAGAACGGAAAAACGCCTTGCTTGAATACTTAAAAGGTTATCCCGATATCAAAGTGGTCGCAACGGAATTTTGTTACGATGACGTCAACAAAGGCGTAAGCGTAATGGAAGCGGCAATGCAGGCAAACCGGGATATGACAGGTTGGGTGCTGCCCGGCGCATGGGCATTGTTTACGCCTCCTCCCGGGCCCTTTGCAAGCATTAAGCCGGGAAGCATGACAGTCATCTCTATTGATGCGTTGCCGGAAGAACTTGAGTATGTTCGGCAGGGATATGTGAACGTGCTGCTCGGACAAAAGTTGTGGGGCTGGGGTTACGAAAGCATCCGTTCGCTTATTGGCATCAAGGAGGGGAAAACGCCTGAAAAAATTATTGACTCCGGGCTTGATGAGGTAACGAAGGAGAACGTTGAGGAGTACGCGAAGAAGTGGGAGACGGGGAAGTTTTAAGTAAATGAAAAATGCAAAATTCAAAATGAAAAAAATATTCTTTATCCTTTTTAGTATTACTCTGTTATTCGTTTCCTGCTCTAAAAAACCTGAGCAGCAGCAACAACAACAGCAAACAACTTCAAAAACTAAAACCATAGGCGTTTCGTTGCTGAACCGCGCACATATCTTCTATAAAGATTTGGAAGAAGGTTTGCAGAGCGAAGCGGCGAAGCATGGTTATGAGCTTATCGTTACATCGGGTGATTTTGATTTGGGCAAGCAGGTCTCGCAAATCGAAGATTTTATCACGCGAAAGGTTGATGCCATCGTGCTTTGCCCGGTTGATTCGCGCGGGATGAGTGCGGCAGTAAAGAAAGCGAATGATGCCCATATCCCCGTATTTACGGCAGATATTGCATCGGAGGGAGGAGATGTTGTCAGCCACATTGCTTCAGATAATGTTGCGGGAGGAAGGCTTGCGGGCGAATACCTTGCAAAAGCGCTTAACGGGAAGGGGAACATTGCTATTATTGACCAGCCGACGGTAACCTCCGTTCTTGACAGGGTAAAGGGATTTAAGGAAGCGATTGAAAAATTCCCTGGCATTAAAATTGTTGCCGATGTGAATGGGGAAGGGGTTCGCGACCGCGCAATGCAAGTCGCGGCGGATATTCTTCAAGCACATCCTAAGCTGGACGGTATTTTTGGCATCAACGATGATTCTGCTCTTGGTGCGTTAGATGCAGCACAACAATTTAATCGAAAAAATATCGCCATCGTTGGGTATGATGCAACGCCGCCTGCGCGTGATGCAATATTAAAAGGCACGCAGTTAAAAGCCGACGTTATTCAATCGCCCACATTAATCGGTTCGACTACCATTGCAAAAATACACGAGTACTTTTCCGGTGGAACCGTTCCTAAAATTGTCCCGGTAGAAGTTGGAATTGTTGATAAAGAAGCATTGGAAAAGATGGCGGTGAAGTAACTTGAGGAGTTGATACACACCCTATTATCCCCTCTCAAGAGGGGACTGGCAAAACGATAGTGTCAATCCAAAATCTAAATTCTAAAATCCAAAATCTAAAATGTCTTCTCTTCTCTCCATGCAAAACATCCGGAAGCAATATCCGGGTGTGCTGGCTCTCGATAATGTAAGCTTCGAGCTGCAAGCGGGAGAGGTGCATTGTCTGCTCGGAGAAAACGGCGCGGGCAAATCCACCCTGATGAAAGTTCTTTCAGGCGCAATTCAAAAAGATGGGGGAGAGATTCTTATCGAAGAAAAGCCTGTTGACATTCATTCTCCCGTGCAATCGCAAAGGCTCGGCATCGGGATGATTTACCAGGATTTCAAGCTTGTGCCGGAACTCTCTGTCGCTGAGAATATTTTGCTGGGCCACGAGCCGACAAAAGGAAAGTCTTCGTTTATAGATTTTCCCGCTCTTCACAAAAAAGCGGAAACAATTCTCTTCCAGCTTGGAGAAACGTTCGATACCCACGCGCCCGTGTTTACGCTGAGCGTAGCGCAAAGGCAGGTTGTAGAGATTGCCAAAGCGCTCTCGAAGAATGTCCGCATTCTCGCGATGGATGAGCCATCCGCATCCCTAACACAACGAGAGCTAAAAACGCTGTTCGCTATTATCAAACGTTTAAAAAGTGAAGGCGTAGGCATTATTTACATTTCTCACAGGCTCGAAGAAATTTTTGAAATCGGCGACCGCTTAACAGTGTTACGCGATGGCAAGCATATTAAAACATGCGCGCTCGGTGAAGCGAACCGCAGAAGCTTGATTAACTGGATGGTCGGAAGAGAAATTGAACAGGAGTATCCGAAGATCGAGCTGGAACGGGGAGAGGAAATTCTTCGGGTAGAACATGTGAGCGGAGGAGTGGTGAACGATGCCAGTTTTACACTCTACAAAGGCGAAATATTCGGGTTTGGAGGATTGGTCGGGGCGGGACGTTCTGACCTGGCGAAAATCATTTTTGGGGCGGACAAAAAAGAAAAGGGCAAAATTTTCCTAAACGGAAAAGAGATTGCTCCCCGATCTCCCCGCGAAGCCATTGATCTCGGCATAGGGTTGCTGACCGAAGACCGTAACCACTTTGGGCTGTTCATGCAGCTTGATATTAAAGAGAATATCTCCATTTCCAACCTCGCTGAGTTGTTGAAAGGACCATTCGTTGATAGGGAGAAAGAGGCAAGCGTCGCGAATGAATATTCAAGTAGTCTTCGCATTAAAACGCCGAGCATTGAGCAACTCGTTGAGAATTTAAGTGGCGGCAACAGGCAGAAAGTTGTCCTTGCACGATGGCTTTTTACAAAATCCAAAGTGCTGATTTTTGATGAGCCGACAGTAGGGATTGACGTCGGGGTGAAGTACGAAATCTATAATTTGCTGAACAGGCTTGCCCAAGATGGATTTGGCGTAATTGTCATTTCATCTGATTTGCCGGAACTGCTCGGCGTATGTGACCGCATTGCCGTTATGTGGCAAGGATCAATGACAGGTATTTTGGAACGCTCGCAATTTTCTCAGGAACGCGTGATGATGCTTGCTACCGGTCAAGCTCTTGAGGAACAGGATGCCTGAGGGACAACATACCTCAAACGCCTTAGAACGATTCAAGAGGCTGTTTGATAAATTCGGAATCGGTATAGCGCTGCTTATCGAGCTTATACTTTTTTCACAGCTTTCAGAATTTTTCTTCACCGCCGATAACATTCTCAACGTTACGCTGCAAACATCCATTACTGCAATTATTGCCGCGGGGATGACCTTTGTGATTTTGACGGGTGGGATAGATTTATCGGTAGGCGCGTTGGTGGCGCTGACGGGAATAGTAACAACAAGCGCTATGAGTTCCGCTATGCCTATGTCTCTTGCTCTGCCGTTAGGGCTTCTAGTTGGCGGGGTGTTGGGTTTCATCACGGGAATTTTTGTCACAAAGTTGAACATTACCCCCTTTATTGTGACGCTGGCGATGATGACAATATGCCGGGGCCTTGCGTTCATCTATACCGATGGCAGACCCATCTGGGAAGTGCCGCCGGAGTTCAGTATTCTCGGCAATGGCAGATTGCTTGCAATCCCGATTCCAACTATTATCATGCTTGGTGTTTATGTAGTAGCGTTTACCATGCTTCATCGCACGCGCTTTGGCAGGTATGTTTATGCCGTTGGGGGAAACAAAGAGGCGGCGAGGTTAGCCGGAATCAGCACGAATAAAGTATTAATTCAAGTCTATATCCTTTCCGGCGCGCTCGCATCGCTGAGCGGAATTCTTCTCGCCTCGCGCATGAATTCAGGTCAACCGAACTCCGGCTTGATGTATGAGCTCGATGTGATCGCTGCCGTTGTGGTTGGAGGAACAAGCCTTACCGGAGGTCGAGGAACGATAGTGGGCACATTTATCGGCGCAATGCTAATTGGCGTGCTGAGGAACGGGTTGAACCTTCTTAATGTAAGTTCGTACGTGCAGATGGTGATGGTGGGGGTAGTTATTTTGCTGGCGGTGTTGTTAGACCAACTCAGAAAAAAGTGAAAAAAAATAACATCATAAACAATAATGTTGATGCGCCGTTACAGAATGAGATGAAAATGGCATCTGACTTGATAATGTATCGAGCGCTGTTCAGCTTTTCGGTGCTGGTTGTTGCATTGTATTGTTTCGCCACGTTTGTTCCATCATCTCAATACTGGGGCATTCATCATCTTGCATTTATGCCCATGATTGTACAGGCATTGATGTTAGCAGGGATGATGATCTTCTTTTTTCCGAAAATACAACTTCGGTCACTTGAAGCTATTTCAACAATCAGTTCCGCGTTCAATCGAAAAAATCGTTTGCAAACAATAATTCTGACGTTACTTGGACTGATAGCGCTTGGTTGGTTATTCTGGGTTGGCAGGGAGCGATTATTTTTGTTGGGAGATGGAAATATTCTCATACGAAAAATAATAAATATGACGGGACCGGGAGATATTCCTGAATATTTTCCGCGAGAGCCGCTTACGGGATTAATTCTTTATTATTTGAGAGAGGCGATGGGAATTGTGGAGTTTTCCGATTTTGCGCAGATGCCGTATAGAATTATCAGCATCGTCTCCGGCATAGGGTTCGTGCTTTGCTCGGGGATGCTTGCCAGGTCGCTTTTCAAGAAACGAACAGGCGCGTTTCTGTTTTTTCTCTTTATCACCGGTTCAGGAGTATTGCAGCTGTTTTTTGGGTATATAGAAATGTATGCATTAAGCTCGTTGTTCTTTGTGTTGTTTCTCTATCTTGTTGTAAACAATTACCGGGGGAACATCGCAGTCATATATCCGGTAATCGCGTTTGTGTTTGCTGTTGTAACTCACCTTGCTATGATCTGTTTTCTGCCGGCGGTGCTGTACATGCTTTATCGAACAGGCAGGAGAAATATTGTCGAAGCGTTGATAGCAATTTTTGCAGGAGGTATTCTTGCCTTTATCGTTTATTGGCTTTGTGGATTTTCATTGGAATCGTTTTCGGCAGTAGTATTTGACGGCAAACCTCATACCCTTCCGCTTGTTGTTCATGCCGGGGAGCAATATGCCTATTCTCTTTTCTCTATGACGCACGGAACTGAGCTGGTACAATTGTATCTTCTTATTTCGCCCTTTGTTCTTTTCATGCTTGCCTGCTCGTTGGTTATATTTCGCAAGGAAATTGCTTGGCATGATCCTTTCCTCCATACGTTATTACTCTCGACTGCCGGGGGTATCCTGCTGATATTCACCATAAACCCTGAATTGGGGATGAGCAGGGATTGGGATGCATTTGCGCCGTTGTTTATTTCGCTGGTTGTCACATCCGGCGTAGTAGTATTGTATTTTGTGCCGGCGACAAAGTTATTGCAACGAGCGTTCATTATGGTTGCAAGTATCACCATGCTTCATGTTGGCGGCTGGGTCGCGTTGAATGCAAATGAAGAACGATCATTAACGCGTTTTGAGACACTCCCTTCGGAACAAACATGGAGGAAGCAAGCTATCATGACAGCGTATGAGGAGCTTGCTGTTTTTCATCGAAGCCGCAAAGAGGGTCCCCGCTCTGTTGAATATTATCGAAAGTACCTTTCCATAGATTCTACGAATCCGAGAATTTGGGCAAGCTTGGGTTACGTGTATAAATTGATGGGTGATGAACCCAATCAACGCTCTGCGTATGAAAGCGCCGCCCGCCGCGGATTGCCCGATATGGCTATCCTCATGGAATTAGGAATGCTGGAGATAAAATACCGGAATAGTGAAGGAGCAAAGTTAGCGTTTCAGAAAGCGGTTTCATTGGATGCTCTCAACGCTCAAGCGCGTATCAACCTTGCTCAAGTTCTCTTTTCCCGCGGTGAATACAACGAAGCGCTGGAGCATTTTGAACGCACTATCGAACTTGCCCCGAACGCGTTAGGCGCGTATGTGGGGGCTATCTATCTCTATTTGCACGATAAGAATAAAGAGAAGGCGAAAAAAACGTTTGAGCAGTATCTTCGATACGCCCCTCCGAATTTTCCTCAAACAGATTCGTTGAGAAAAATGCTTGGACAGGGCTAGAAGAACAATCGAAAACGTCAACGTCATTGCGAGACCCCGATTTATCGGGGCGAAGCAATCCCCGAATGCAAAGAAAGTGGTGGTGGATTGCTTCACTTCGCTCGCAATGACACTTTTTGGCTGTTCTTCTAGGCAAGGTAACTAAAGCGTTGACTTGTCTTTTAGATTGATTACACCTATCTTTGAGTATTCTTTTTCGTAGCGACTGAAGTTACCCTATAAAGAAAAGAATGGTTGTCGCAATGAGTATAAAAACAGGTCCGAAAAACCCCGTCAGTGCAAAGATGATACAACACTGCGAGGATGCCGAGTGGTACGTGAGGTTTTTTTTGGGGGGACAACTTCAAGTGCTTCGAAACTGTCCGAGAACTCGTCGAATCGTCACCCTGACGTCAACCAATGGCAAGCCATTGGTTTTCACGTTGATGACAAACTATATGCAGGCGATTACGTTACCTCTACCCATCCCGCCAACTTTTATCGGGTTTTCGGGAATCCGTTCTGCCCTTCCCTACTGCGTAGGGAAGGGATAGGGATGGGTAAAGTAATGAAAACATCAATTTCAGTTTTTTATTCAAACAGAAAGACACATGTCGGTAGCAGCGGAGTCGAAGGGTGAATTCGCACCAAAAACGAGGCTTTCTGCCCAAGCGACTTAGCCTGACGAAATCCTTTACGAGGAACGTTCTCGGACAGTTTGTTCGACTCGTGGAGGGGGGTGAGTTTGGAGCAGTGAAAAATAAATTCCGTTATGACTCTTACACTCTTGAAAACATCAGTAACTAACAAAAAAATCAAATACAATTTGATAAGCAAAAACAATGGTTGAAGAAATTCTCAAAGTCCTTTTAATTGAAGATGACCAGCACGATGCATACATGGTCAACGGCTATCTCGCAGGCAATTTTACCGTTGATTGGGTACAAACGCTGGCTGACGGTTTGACCTTTTTATCGAAAAAGAAGTTCGATGTTATTTTGACTGACTCTTCATTGCCCGATAGCACCGGGCGCGAAACGATTCAAGCTGTGCTCACTGCCGCACCTGAGCTGCCTATCATCATCATCAGCGGGAAGCATAGCGAGCGGTTTGCCATCAAAACGGTGGGGCAGGGTGTGCAAGATTTCTTCTTCAAAGATATGCTCCAGCCGGAAATGCTTCGCCGCGCCATCCGGTATGGTGTAGAGCGAAAACGCCTTGAGCTTGAGCGTGAACGCCTGTTGAACGAGCTGAGGGATGCCCTGGATAAGGTAAAAACGTTAAGCGGCTTGCTCCCGATGTGTGCATGGTGCAAAAAAGTCCGCGACGACGATGGGTACTGGCACTTAGTCGAGGAGTATTTAGTCAGGCATACCGATGCTCAGTTAACACACGGAATCTGTAAAGAATGCGAAGAGAAAGTGAGGAAGCAGGCGGAACAACGTTCGTGATAATAATGAGGAACGGATTGCTCTGTTATTTTTGCAAAACAGAGTGAATCGTATTAAGCAATGTTGATGCTGTATATGGTTTCTCAAGGAAAGCATGCAAGTCGTGCTGCTCGGCAAGATAATGATCTGCTGAGCCGCTGCTTGCAATGATTCTTATTGATGGGTCAATTTTTTTAAGAGCCCGAATAACTGCAACGCCATCCATATATGGCATTCGCAAATCTGTAAGCACGAGGTTCACTTCACCGTGATGCTGCGCGAACAAGACCATCGCTTCGGTTCCGTCGTTTGCGGTCATTACTTGATAACCATGGGCAGTAAGAATCTCTTTCGTGATTTCGCGGATGCCTGATTCGTCGTCAACAACAAGAATATTTTCGTTGTTTCCCCTCGGCATCGGTGGTTCCGGAGTAGGCTCTTGATGTGTGTCATGTGAAGCAGCCGAAGGGAGGTAAATCTCGAATGTCGTTCCCTCGCCAACCTGGCTGGTAACATGAATAAACCCGCCGTGATTTTTAATAATGGAATGGACGGTAAATAACCC
>SCUC01000350.1 GCA_004322375.1 Bacteroidota bacterium | reverse complement strand
ATCGCTGCGCACGGGAATAGCCTGCGCGCACTTGTGAAATATCTCGACAATGTGTCCGAACAAGATATTATTGCGCTGAACATTCCTACAGGTATCCCGCTGGTCTATGAATTAGACGCCTCCTTGAAGCCTCTCAAGCATTACTATCTTGGCGACCAGGAAAAATTACAGGCTGCAATGCAAGCGGTAGCGAACCAGGGAAAAGCAAAATGACGCTCGTTCTGGATGCTGGATACTTGATGCTGGATTTTCTTGTTCGGTCATGGAATGGAAGGCTGTCCGAAAACCTTTATGGCTGTCATGCTGAATCCGCCGCAGGCGGATGAAGCATCTCCAAACCTTAACAAAAGCACTAATTTGAGGTTGCAGAGATTCTTCGCTTCGCTCAGAATGACAAATCGCGAGAGTTTTCGGATAGCCTCATGACCCATGACCGCTCAGGTAGGAACGCGGGTTTCGGGTTGAGTTTTGTTTACGAAGATTGAGGATGTGAGCATCTTACTCCTGCTGCAACTCGCAGAGTAGAGAGCAGAAAGCAGGAAAGTGGAGACTGGGAACAGAAAACCGGAAACAGAGGCACCGCTTATTTTTTAGCCAAAATTGTGATGCAGTTTACGTACGCAATATTTTTTTTCATTACATTAGACACCTGTAGTGTTAGATTTCTTGTAGAAAAGCTAGGAAAAAATAAACAGAATCATTGATATAACAACTTATTATTGGAGAATGTTATGCGTAATTTGAGACGGTATGCCATCCTTTCATTTGTTAGCCTATTCCTGATGAATCTATCCCTTGTCGGACAACAGAAAGATGATGTTCTTTCACAGGGCAAGGATTTCTTAAAAAATTACCAGCCCCCAAAATTCATTTCGGAAGAACCACGAAATACTCCTTCTGAAGCTTGGAAACAGCTTCAACTCGATAAATCTGAAAAGAAGGGAAACTTCCCGATACGACAAGGTCGCGCTATTATGTACCCCCGGTCGGCGGAGCAGCAGAACCTTATCAACCGTCTAAATGAAAGCAAAACTCCGAAGTCCAAAGAGCAAATTCGCGGCGAGATGAAGCTAAGGCAGGAAGAAAGCGCGCGTAATGGAAATAGCGCCGCGGCTCAACTCAGAAAAAAAGGCATCAGTGTCGCTGAACAACGTACGAAAGAAGAGCGACTCCAAAATCTTTCCGTGTTTGTGAATGAAGACAGGATAGAAAGAAATCTCCGGGAGCAAAAGCAACCGACCACAGATGAAATACGGGAAAAATTCAATTCGATTTCTAATCCCCGCCAACAACGCATTTCATCCGCTTCAGGATTAGAAAACACCGTTGTCATCAGCGGTTATGTCTTTAGTGATGAAAACAAGGATGGCATTTGGGATACCACGGAAACGGGTGTTGCCGGCGCTGAAGTTTTTCTTTATAAGTATTATGCCGGGATAACATACACCGATACAACAGATTCATCAGGATACTATGAGTTTAGCGGTTTAGCAGGGGGAGATTATTTTTATCCCTATTCAGGAACGATGGAAGGATGGTACCGAACATACAACGGCGGCAATTCGTATCATTACCTCTATGAAGGGGATACGCTCACTGGCATTAACTATGGATTTTGGAAGATTCCTCCCCGTTCAATTTCAGGCATGATGTTCAACGACCTCAATCATGACGGCGTGAAAGATACACTTGAGCCAGGATTAGCCGGATGGGAAATTGAAGTCTATGAATACGAAACAGGCAACTATTTTTACACAACTACTGATTCGACGGGGTATTACAGTGTTGATAGTTTATTTACGATTTATTATTATTACGTTAGTGTTGGACAACAATTCAGGTGGCTCATTACATACCCGTACTATGGATCCTACGAATTATATTTAGATGATACTTCTCTAACAAATATAGATTTCGGAGCATGGTACGTTCCTCCCTTTGCTATCACGGGAATGAAATTTGAAGATGCTAACGGCAACGGGCAACAAGACCTCGGCGAGGCAGGACTTGCCGGATGGACAATTAATATTTATAACTACAATACCGATTCGACGGTGAGCCTTGTGACAGATTCCCTGGGATTGTATGCGTACTATGATAGCGGAGATGCAGGCTACTATAATATAACCGAGCAAAATCAGGACGGCTGGATGACAACCTATCCGTGGCAATCGCAGGATGCGTACTATGAAATCTATATGGCAGGCGATACTGCAACGAATGTTGACTTTGGAAATTGGTACGTCCCGCCGGGCGCGATTTACGGAATGAAATTCAACGATATTAATGAGGACGGCGTCAAAGATTCATCGGAGCCGGGATTGGCAGGATGGAAAATCATTGCCGTGAGACAGGTTGACGATACAACGGTGACGTACACCGATTCATTGGGGATGTATTCATTCGAGAATCTGCAATTCGGTCAATATTATATCATAGAAGAGCAGGTTATTGACTGGACACAGTCGTACCCGGGCGGGATTAGCGCCAGCACAACATCTCAATCATTCGGCGGCGGGTATAACTACTATGATGTGTTTATCGCTGGCAATACGATGACGGATGTTGATTTTGGAAATTTCTTCGATCCGCCTCCCCCTATGCGCGTCAACACGATGCCGGGGAATGAGGTGAGCATTACCTATGCGAACGCACTTGTCGGTCAAGAAATTGACGTGTGGGGGAACGCTCACGGAGGACATTTTCCCCAGTATTTTATTCTTGATTATGGGGACGGAACTGTAGATTCAGGCGAAGTAACCGACCAGCATTACATCGGTTTTAAGCACACGTATGCGACTGCAGGTCCAAAAACGATACGCTTGACCGTGACGGATGATAGCGGCTACACCGACACTGACGAATCGGTTATCAGGGTTTACCCGTTACCTTCACAGCAAATCCGAACGAATATGGCGATTGAAAAAGGGCTGCTCTATTTATATCTCAATCAATATCCGGACGGGCGTTGGACTGACAATTCGAGCGCTATCGCCGCAACCGGAGCCTCATTGCTGTCGTTCCAGGAAAATGGTCACAAGCACACGAATGATATTGACGAGGATATTTATGCAGAATATGTCGGGCTGGGATTAGACTATCTTTTTAATCAAGCAGCTGTCTATAATATTTCTTCCCAACCTGCCGGCGATCCGGATAGCGATGGAGACGGGATTGGAGTGTATTTCTCCAACGACACTTATACGAATGGCATAGCGAATCTTGCTGTAATCGGCGCGCATACCAACGCGGCGGATGCTCAAGCAGATACGATTCGTACCGGCGCTTATGCGGGTCACTCATACTATGATTATGCTGTAGATATGGTTGACCAATGGGCGTTTAGCCAAACAGATGCAGGGTATTACGGCAGAGGAGGCTGGAGATACGGCGTTGCAACGCCGAATTACGGAAGCCAGGATAACTCCACCACGCAGTGGGCTGCGCTCGATTTGGAAGCGGCGCAAAATAACTGGGGGATCGCTGTGCCTCAATTTGTCAAAGATGAACTCCTGCTCACCCTGCAGGCAACGCAAAATGCTAATGGCGGGTTCGGGTATGAAACCAACTCATCCTGGTTGAACATTACAAAAACGGCGGCGGCGATTGGTTCCTACTCATTGCTCGGGGCGACCACAGCAACCCCGGCAGTTGCAAACGCGATGAATTTTTTAAATGTCCATTGGAACGATTTGGGAAGTGACGATAATGGCTGGACTCAGCACACAAGTGGAAATACTTACGCGATGTATGGTGTTGCCAAAGGGATGCGCATTATCAACAACCGCGCCGGAGAGCAATTTATCGGCACTCACGATTGGTATGCTGAATACGTTGACCACTTGCTCGACCATCCGACCTGGAAGCAAAATTCCAACGGTTCATGGCCCCGAAGCGGAAATTACCCGACAGGAGCTATGGGGAATGCGCTTAACTCTTCCCTTGCCATTCTCGTGCTGACACGGGGTGTGGTTCTCCCGCCGCCCGTTGCTGTTATTACACCGATGAGCGGGCTTCCCCCCAATACATCGTTTCAGGTTGATGGCTCCGGCTCGTTCCATCAAGACCCGGAGAAATACATCATCGAATGGCTGTGGGATTTTAACGCCTCTGACGGAATTGATTGGAACTCTCCCAACGCATCGGGACAGCGACCGACATATTCCGGTTATGCCGACACGGGAACCTATACGATTTCTCTGCGCGTAAAAGATAACAGCGATCCGCCCCTCTATTCTACGTCGAGCGCCACAATCAGGATACGAAAAGAACAGAATCCGCCGGTTGCAGTCGCTATTCCGCCGGAACGCGGCTCGAGCTACGCGGCAAAAGTCGGCGAGCCGATTTTATTAGACGGCAGCGGCTCGTATGACCCCGATTACCCGCGCGATTCGGTCATTGCCTATAGCTGGGATTTGAACGGTGACGGCGTGTTTGGCGATGCTACCACGGATACGATTACCGTAACATTTTACAGCGAGCATGAAGGACAGGTCGGCTTACGGGTGTTCGATACCCGCGGAGACTCAAGCAGCAATAGCGCATACATTACCATCGTCGCCTCGCACAAAGACCTGTTCGTCCAATCGTTTGCTATCGAAACGGATTCATCATATCCTTCCGGTTCTGTGGACTTCTCGGCAACGTTTAAGAACGATGCAGCATCGAACACGAACGCGACGAACGTGCTGGTGCGGTTCTACGACAACGACCCGCATACTATCGGCAACCAGCTTGGCGGCAATTTTTATGTGAATTTGCCAATCGGGACGGAAGCTTCCATTCAAACAACTATTCAATTGCCGGCAGGAACTCCTTCGCAGGCAAGGCAATTTTTCGTCTATCTCGACCCCGCTAATCAACAAGCGGAATGGGACGAAGTGAATAATATTGCAAGCTCGACTGCGGAGCTTTTTGTCAGCCGGCTCACGGCAGCGCAGGACACCGTATATCTCGGCGACACGCTGCAGCTGCAAGGAATTTATAATAACGATGCAAGTTCAAACATCGAGCTGGAACATGTGCTTGTTCGTTTTCACTCCGATTCATTATTCTCCCCGGCAAATCAAATCGGTTCGGACTACTACGTTGAATTGCCGGTAGGAGGCAGCGACACCGTGATTGCTGAATACCCGATATCGGAAGATGGCGCGCGCGGGCAATGGAGCATTTTCACAGTCGTTGACGCCGATAGCCAGGTTGTTGAAACAAATGAAGAAAATAATACGGCGGAACTCTTCTTCACCGTGGTGGCACCGCCCTCGCACATTGTGCTTGAGCAGCAATGCTTGAATTTTGGTAGCATTGAGCCGGGGAACAGCTATACTATCAATGTCAATATTATGAATGAAGGACCCGGCAAGCTCTATATTGATTCTATCTTTTCAACGGATGCAGTCTTTACATTCACCGGAGACACGACAAGAATTCCCGTAGGAGATACCATGACGCTCGCGATAACGTGCACGCCATCGGTAGAAGGAATAGTCTCCGGCGAGCTTTGGCTCTATACAACCGATGGAAGCCGCGCTATCGCGCTTACTGCGCAAGGTGCGCTCACCCCGTCTGCCAGCCTGAAGCAAATGTTTAAAGGACTTGCAACCTATAACGGAACAACCGCAGCGCCTGGAAGCGTTGTCGGCGCGTACACCGCAAACGGTGCGTTAATCGCTTCTACTATTGTCACCGACCTCAACGATGATGCGAACTATAATTTAAAGCTCTGGAAAGGCCAGGCAGGATTGATGGAGGGAGACCCCGTCTTCTTTAAAGTCTGGACTGGGAATTGTGAATGGAGCAATGAACGGTACTGTGAACCTGCTCTTCTCTTTACCCCGGTTGATGCCTCCGATGATAGCACGGTTACATTGCATACCATCCTTGCATCAGACCCGCTCGTAGCGGAGATACCGCTGGTACAACGATACAATGCTGTTTCCTGGAACGTTGTCCCGATGTACTCGTCGGTGCAAACTGTGTTCGATGATTTGTTAGCCACTGGCAAAGTAAAAATATTGCTGGATTTCATCAATGACGGGACGACGCCCCCGTATTTTGATTATTATATTCCTGAGCTTGGAAATTACAATACGTTCAAGCAGACAAATTTCAGAAAGGGGTATTTCGTTATGCTCCATGATGGAGTGGACCCTGACCTCCTCTCGGTCACCGGACAGTCGGTTTGTCCCACACTTCCTCTCGAGCTGCATAGCGGGTACAACTTAGTTTCCTACCTGCCGGCGAACCCTGAATCAACCTTTGCTGCTCTCGGTTCGTTGGCTCCGGGTAATCTTTCCATCGCACTCGATTTTGTGAACGATGGAAGCGGGAATGAGTGGTTCAATTTCTACCCCAGCGGCGGGTTCGATGTAATGACGCCGGGCAAAGGGTATTTCATCAATGTCAATTCCCCCGACATTCTGACGTACCCGGAGAACACGCCCACAGCATCTCCTGCAAGCGCGGTCTCTGCAAAACAACCCGCGCGAAAGCAAGCATCATTGACTTCAGTAAGCCTGCCGTTTGCTGTATTCGCGTATGGTACGAGCGTTACCATTAACAACTCGCTTGTTCCTGCCGGAACGGAAATCAAAGCCGTGGATGCTGATGGAATTATCTGTGGCTCCGCGAAGTTCGTCGCCGATGGCGTGTTCGCATTGCCAATGTACGCGGATGATCCGGCAACAACAGTTGATGAAGGCGCGGTTCCGGGCGAACAGGTAACCGTCATTATCGGCAATCAAGTAGTGAGTGAGCGCGTTGTCTGGACTGAATTCGGAGATACGCGGCGGCTCGATGGCGACCAACAGGTAACCGGCATCAGCGATTATACCGGGATTCCGAAAGAATTCGGCTTACAGCAAAATTATCCCAATCCCTTCAATCCAACCACAGTGTTTAGCTTCCAGCTTCCTGTTGCCAGTCATATTACGTTAACGGTATTTAACATGCTCGGTCAAGAAGTGGCAACGTTGGTGGACGGCATGATGGAAGCGGGATACAAAAAGCAACCGTGGGATGCCAGCGGAATTCCTTCCGGTGTCTATTATTATCGCATGGAAGCGGTAAGCGCGGCGGACGCGAATCGCTCGTTCATGGAGCTCAAGAAGATGGTGCTTTTAAAATAGTGAGTGGTGAGTAGCCAGTTGTCAGTAATCAGCTACTAGAGATCATATTATCCGCTGCTGATTCTTAAAAGTAAAAAAGCCGATTCATTTGAATCGGCTTTTTTATTACGGATTTTATACGGGACTAAAACAATAATTGTATGTTGACGGTGTCCAAAAGACGTGTTTTATTATTCCCGCGCCAGCCTGCCGTAAGCATAACAACGCTACTTTTGAAACAGCCCTTGAATTATTGTAGCGTTATAATTTATGGCTTACAGCGCGAAGGTCACTCTTCTTTACAAACATCATTCTATCAATGCAATGATACATTGTTGAGTGAGCACAAATCATCAAAGTTATTTTTCTTATGGATATAATGTACCATCGTTTTTCCTCATTTTGAGACGAATAATCATTAACGAATAGCATATTATACAACTTCTCAT
>SCUC01000349.1 GCA_004322375.1 Bacteroidota bacterium | reverse complement strand
CCGGCAACGAAATATAGAAGCCCAAGTTGATAACTTTCCACGCCATAGCACTATCCCCTGGG
Source organism: Bacteroidota bacterium (assembly GCA_004322375.1). GTDB lineage: Bacteria > Bacteroidota > Ignavibacteria > UBA10030 > SZUA-254 > FW602-bin19. The sequence continues at coordinate 2,610 of SCUC01000349.1, read as the reverse complement.
AAACAATGAAACACGCCTTTCGGAGAGGGATAGCGATCATAGGATTTTTTAAGGTCTTTTCTCCAATCAGGATATGCTTGTACTTTCTCTTCAACAATCTGAAGAGTATCGGGTTCTGCTTCACGGCTGTGAATAATTATTGGAAGATTCCTCTTCGCGGCAATATCAATTTGCCTGGAGAACACATCTCGTTGTTGCGCTGGCGGTGAAAAATTGTAGTGGTAATCGAGCCCAATTTCACCGATGGCAACAACCTTGGGATGATGCGAAAGCTTTTCAATTTCTACAAGAGATTGCTCATCTGCTTTTGAGGCATCGTGGGGGTGGAAACCAACGCCGGCGTAAATCATATCATATTTTTCTGCAAGCTCTATGGATTTGATGCTAGTCGGCAAATCGGTTCCGGGATTAATGATATACTCAACGCCTGCGTCTTGAGCGCGTTTGATAACATCATCGAGGTCGTTTTCAAAATCCTTAAAGAATAAATGTGCGTGTGAATCTATGAACATCGTTCTTCTGTTTCCTGTTTACAGTTTCCTGTTTTTTGTTTGTAGTTTTCAGTTTGTGGTTGCGGATATTTGTGAAAGAGATGTTAATCTTTCAGGACTTCGTGAACTTGTTCGATGACAAAGCGGACTTCCTCATCTGTCAGGTGCGGATAGATGGGCAAACGGAGAAGGGTGCCGGCAACTTCATCGGTGACAGGCAGCTGGATATTCTTCGTTCCTAATTCCTTTAAAGCATAGGGAGAAGAGTGCAACGGTACGTAGTGAAACGTCGTTCGTACTCCTCGTTCTTTCAACTTTGCTAACGCGCGATTTCGTTCGGCTTCATCCCGTAATAATATGCAAAAGATGTGATAATTGGATTCACAATAACCGGGTATAATTGGAAGTCGAAGTTTTTCTTTTTGTCCTAAATCGTTCAATCCACTCACGTATAAATTATGTATTTCTCTCCGCCGCGTTTGTATTTCCTTTATCTCTTCCAGTTGACTTTTGAGAACCGCCGCGAGAATGTCGGATAGAACGTAGCTGCTGCCGCAATCCACCCAGGTGTATTTATCAACCTCGCCGCGAAGGAAGTTCGAGCGGTTGGTTCCTTTTTCTCTCAGGATTTCTCCCCGACGGGCGTAGTGTTCATTGTTCGTAACAAGAGCGCCCCCTTCACCGCTGACATAATTTTTTGTGTCATGAAAGCTGTATGCGCCGATATCGCCGATACCACCAAGATACTTTCCCTTGTATTTTGCATTGACTCCCTGCGCCGCATCTTCGACAACAACAAGGCGATGCTTCCGGGCAAGCTCAAGAATTTCATCCATCTCTGCCGAGACTCCTGCATAATGAACGGGAAACAAAGCCTTCGTTTTTGAAGTAATTTTACGTTCAACATCATTCACATCCATTGTGAATGTGTGAGGATTGATTTCACAAAATACAGGAATGCCGCCCGCGTGCAGGACTGCATTGGCAGTTGATACAAACGTAAAGCTCGGCACAATCACTTCGTCGCCGGGCTTCAAATCAAGCATCATCATCGCCATTTCAAGCGCGTGTGTACATGAGGTTGTCAACAGAACATGCTTGATGTTGAAGAGTTGCTTGAGTTGTTCTTCCACTTCATGGCAAACAACGCCATCGCCGGAGAGCTTGCCTGCAAGAATGACTTGCCGGATGGATTCTACGACACGTTCATCAACGTAGGGTTTGTTGAAAAGTATTGTTGGGTTTGTGGGTTTGTTCATATAATAGTTGTTAGGAGCAGCGATGGGTATAAAACCCATCGCTATACAAGGTTTAAAATAATTTTACATTCAGTAAAATTTCAGAAGCTGGTTGACTGCGTGGTTCATGTCATGGTGTTGAACAACAAACTCTCTTGCAGAATTCCCGTGCTGAGCCTTGAGTTCGGGATGCAACAGGTATTGTTGAATCTTCAAAGCAAGCTCGCGGGAATCTCCAACGGGGAATAAAAAGCCGGTAACTCCATCGGTCACTTGATGAAGATTGCCACCTGCCGCAGCTGCAATTACAGGTAATTTCATCGCCATGGCATCGAGGACGACAAGAGAAAATAATTCGTCCCGGCTTGGAAATACAAACACATCCATCGCGCTCAGGTACCCTACGATGTCGCTTTGAAACCCACATAAGATAATGTTTGCTTCAAGGTGATTCGCTTTGATGAATTGCTTAATCTTGAAATAGTATTCTTCACAATGCGGCTCGAAGGGAGATTCACTTGGAGAAGAGGCGCGTTTCCGGGTCGGCTCACCGACAATAAGATATTTTACCTTGTGTCGCACGGTTGTATCGAGATGGAGAAAGCTTTCAACAAAATCCATGACGCACTTGCCGGGGTCTATCCGCATCATCGCGCCGATAACAACATCATCAGGGGCAATATTATGTTTGGTTCGGATCGCTTCTCTTTTCTGTTCGTCGCGTTTGTAGCCTTCTACAACTCTACCATACGGAAGATAATGAATTTTTGACGCAGGAACAGGATACCGTTCCGGCAAGACTTTATTCATCTCAACCGAGGAAGTGAAAATTGCATTTACTCGACTGTAGATAAAACGATGGAAAATATCCCGTTTTTTAT
>SCUC01000348.1 GCA_004322375.1 Bacteroidota bacterium | reverse complement strand
CTCCGAACCTTTCGCAATTGGCTTCACGACAAGGAAATCGTATGCTTCATCTATGTAATATTTATTCCACAAGAGCGAGTATAATGGCTTAAGCTTCGCGGCTAAATTTTCAGCGATCGTCGCCTTCTTGAGATACACATAGCGGGCAAAGAAAATTCCACCCAGCGCGATTCCAACGGAAAGCGCCATCAAGAGGTATTCCACAGCCTCTTCGCCATGATGCGCGACAGAAAGCTTCGCGTTGGCTCGTTCAAATATCGGCTCGAGGAAATGTTCAATCGAATTCCCACCTCCGAGAGCAGCAGGAATACCGACAAACCCTCCAAGCACCGATAGAACTGCCAGAACGATTAACGGCACGGTCATAAGCGATGGAGATTCATGGGGATGTTTATCATGTCCCCAGCGAGGCTCTCCCTCGAAAGTCAGCGAGACAAGCCGGAACATATAAAAAGCAGTCAACCCCGCGCCAAGCCAGCCAAGAAGCCAATAGAGTGTAGCCCCGTTTGAAAACGCTTTCCAAAGAATTTCATCTTTGCTGAAAAATCCCGAGAGCGGCGGAATGCCAGCAATTGCCATTGCCGCGACAAAAAATGTTTTATATGTTGTCGGCATTTTAGATTTCAGCCCGCCCATGTTTTGAATATCCTGCTCTTCATGCATCGCGTGGATAACCGAGCCAGCGCCAAGGAACAGCAGCGCTTTGAAAAACGCATGTGTCATGACATGAAAGATGCCTGCCGTAAACGCACCCACCCCAAGCCCAAGGAACATATACCCAAGCTGGCTAACCGTAGAGTAAGCGAGAACCTTCTTAATGTCGTTTTGAACCAAGCCCATAGTTGCCGCAAATACTGCTGTTGCAAGCCCAACGATTGCCACAATAGTCATCGTTGCAGGAGCAAGCGCATACAATACTGAGCATCGTGCAACCATATACACACCGGCAGTAACCATCGTTGCAGCGTGAATGAGCGCGCTCACCGGCGTTGGACCCGCCATCGCATCGGGCAACCAGACAAATAACGGTATCTGTGCAGATTTTCCCGTCGCGCCCACAAACAACATGAGCGTTATCCAGAACATCGTTGTATCTCCCACATTCATCATTGTCGTTGAACGGGAAAATACATCCTCAAAATTCAAGCTCTTGAAATTCAAGAACAGCAGGAACATCGCAATGAGAAATCCGAAATCTCCAATACGATTGACGACAAACGCCTTCTTTGCCGCATCCGATGTTGTCGCAGTACCCGGCTTATATCCACCGGTATCAAATTTCTTTTCATGCCAGAAACCGATAAGAAGATAGGAACACAGCCCTACTCCCTCCCACCCTAAAAACATCAACAAAAAATTATCGGCAAGAATCAGGTTCAACATCATGAAGATAAAAAGATTCAGATATGCAAAGAACCGCCAGAATCCTTTATCGCCGTGCATGTACCCGATGGAATAGACATGTATAAGAAAACCGACCCCTGTAACAATAAGTGTCATCAAGATGGAAAGCTGGTCAACCTGAAATGCAACATCAACAGAAAACGTTCCCGCCGAAAGCCAGTGAAAAAGGGAAACGATGTGAGAGCGCTCTTCCACGGGTATCCGAAGCATCTCGATGAATATCACCGCGGCTATGACAAACGAAATCCCAACAGCTCCGCTCCCTATCCAGCCGCTTAGTTTTTCCGAGTTCAGCTTCTTGCCAAGTAATCCGTTAATAAGAAAACCGATGAACGGAAGAAGTACTATGTAACCGACTAAATTATACACTCTTGCAATTTTAGAATTTAGATTTTAGATTTTGGATTATAGGTTGGTAATGTTACAATGATTCACTCGTCAATAGTCAATTTCCCTTACCACTTCATGATATTGATTTCATCAATATTAATTGTTTGCTTGTTCCTGAATAAGGCGATAACAATGGCAAGCCCCACAGCCGCTTCTGCCGCGGCAACCGCCATCACAAAAAACACAAGCACCTGACCTGTGGAATTTCCCTGGTAAGAAGAGAACGCTACAAGAGTAAGATTGACTGAATTCAGCATCAACTCGATGCACATAAAAACGATAATCGCATTACGGCGCGCTAACACGCCGATCACCCCCACCGTGAATAACATCGCGCTGAGCGCTAAGTATGAATTTAATCCTATATCGGGTAGTGCCATTACTCTATCCTCTTTTTCGCGAGCACAATGACTCCAATAATTGCCGCTAACAGTATCAGTGAAGTTATTTCAAACGGCAGCAAAAATTCGGAGAATAATACTCTCCCGATGGATTCGACTTTACCGATTTCTGCCGCTTTGTTCGAGGAAAGAAACCAATCGGGACCCGTACTGATGCCGATACTCAACATTATTTGAAAAAAAACAAGACCGGAAAGTCCTAATGCGAGAATTTGCCTGTAATTCACCTTTTCTGTCAACATTTTTTCATCTCCCAGATTTAAGAGCATGATGACAAATAACACAAGCACCATAATCGCGCCCGCGTACACCAGAATCTGGATAATCGCGATAAACTGAGCCTGAAGGATAAGATAAAGAATGGCAAGACAAAAAAAGTTCGCAATCAAATACATGACGCTCATGATTGGATTACGCTGGCTAATCATCAGGATGGCTGAGCCAATGGCTAAGGCTGCTACGACAAAAAAGAATACCGTCTCAAAACTCATTAATTTAGGCTGCTAAACAGGTACAAAAATACCAAAAATATTTAGAATATAAAAGTATTTCATTTCTTGACAACGCTTTTGAAACAGCCCTACTACAAACAATCTTTTTAATCAGTCTTGTGGCTTACTGCTCATAGAGGGATGGGTCTGATATGAAAAAAAAATCAAATTACCTCTTTCACCTTGCCTCCAGAACTATTTTTTTGTATTCTATACCTATGACCATTGAATACATCCTCTTCGTCGGTTCTGCGCTGATTTTGATAAGCATTGCCTTCACGAGATTTTCTTCAAATCTTGGTGTGCCTGCGCTGCTTCTCTTTCTCGCGATTGGTATGCTCGCAGGTTCCGAAGGACCCGGTGGGATTGAATTCGACGACCCTTCATTGGCGCAATCCATTGGCATTGTCGCTCTTGTGATTATTCTGTTCGCAGGAGGCCTCGACACAAAATGGACCGACGTTAAACCCACCGTCTGGCATGCTTCTTCATTAGCAACGATTGGCGTATTCATAACTGCTATGACTGTAGGAGCGTTTGTCGCTTCTGTATTAGGCGTTTCACTGTTAAGCGGTATTTTGATGGGGGCGATTATATCATCAACAGATGCTGCAGCAGTATTTTCCGTCCTGCGTTCCCGGAGGTCCGGGCTTCCCAAAAAACTTAAAGGCTTACTCGAGCTCGAATCCGGCAGTAACGACCCGATGGCGGTTTTTTTAACAATTGGAATAATCCAGATTATCCTCAATAGCAGTGCTTCCATTGGAGGGTTAATTCTTCTCTTTCTCATTCAGATGGGATTAGGCGCGCTTTCTGGAATCATATTCGGCAAAGGAATGGTAGTATTTATCAACCGCCTGAAAATTGATTATGAGGGAGTCTATCCTGTTGCATCCCTTGCATTTGCCGTTTTATGTTATAGCGCAACTGCTGCAATCGGCGGCAGCGGATTTCTCGCAGTCTATCTCGCGGGTCTTATTGCCGGAAATAACGATTTTGTCCAGAAGAAAAGCTTGCTTCGTTTTTTCGACGGTCTTGCATGGCTCAGCCAGATTGCCATGTTTCTTACGCTCGGATTATTTGTCTTCCCTTCCCATCTGGTCCCTGTCATCGGAGCAGGAATCCTTGTTTCTTTATTCTTAATGTTTGTCGCTCGCCCTTTGAGCGTTTTTATCAGCCTGGTGTTCTCAAAATTTGAATTGAGGGAAAAAGCATTTATTTCCTGGGTAGGACTTCGTGGTGCAGTGCCCATTATTCTCGCGACCTTTCCACTTATCGCAAAATTACCCGACGCAGAAATGATTTTTAATCTTGTTTTCTTTATCGTGCTCACATCGGCGTTATTTCAAGCATGGTCAATTCCCTTCTCGCTCCGCGCTCTTAAAATTGATACTACGACTGAAACTAAACGTGAAGCGCCATTCCATTTACCTCAAATCGAGAGCGTTGATACAGACCTTGTTGATTTCTTCGTTCCAAACAACTCAGCAGTCATCGGTCAACCCATTGTCGAAAAGATCGGAAGAGCACACG
>SCUC01000347.1 GCA_004322375.1 Bacteroidota bacterium | reverse complement strand
TCCGCGACTCCACATAGTAGGCGGAAAAGCCGTGAGTGAGACGAGTGGACCACTTCGCTGAATAGAAGATGAAAACAATGGTACTGCAGAAAAGAAGAACAAATCGTACTGAGAGAAGTTGTGAAAAAATGTTCACAATGATTTAGAAGAAGAAAATCTCTTCCATAAGAAAAAGACAGGCACACCGAGTAAAACAATCCCAACGCCGGGCCCCGTATATGTTGGCTTAAAAATTAATAGGTCGATGCAGATAAGTGTTGCTAACATAATATACAGAGCCGGCACAAAAGGATAGCCGAATGCTTTATATGGGCGTTCAGCATCAGGTTGTTTCTTCCGGAGGATAAAAATTGCAGCCATTGTCAATATGTAAAATATTAACACGGCGAAGACAACATAATCGAGCAAGTCGCCATACGTGCCTGTAAGACACAACAATGACGCCCAAACCGCCTGAACAATTAGTGCAACCCCCGGAACAGCTTTGTTGTTTAATGTTCCAACGTTTCTGAAGAATAGTCCATCTTTTGCCATTGCGTAATAGACTCGCGCTCCCGCAAGAATCAGACCGTTATTACATCCAAACGTTGAAATCATAATCAAGATTGCCATGATAACGGCAGCAGGTTCTCCGAAAATCATCGAAGCCGCTGCTGTGCCTACTCGATCACTGAGTGCGAACTGAATACCTCTTCCGGCAACATCGTTTGAATCGGGAGCTCCAATAACTGGCAGAACAAGGATATATGAAACGTTCGCCATGATGTAGATTACAGTAACGATTCCCACTCCGAGTGCGAGACTCATAGGGATATTTTTTTTGGGATTGATGACTTCTCCGGCAGTAAACGTAATGTTGTTCCACGCATCGCTTGAGAAGAGCGAACCAACCATCGCAACGCCGATAGCGGCTAACAGTCCTATGCCGGAAAGCGATTCAATGGAAGAGATGCCTCCATTGGTAACATGAGTCCATGCTGCATCCCAAAAATTGGAAAAGTTCGCTTCAACTGCATTTGCATTTTTACCGATAAATATTCCCAGGAGGATAAGCCCAATGAGGGCAATCGCCTTTGTAAAAGTAAAAATATCTTGAATGATTTTCCCTTCGCGCAAACCTCTCAGGTTCATGTATGTAAGAAACACGATACTGATAATGGCGAAAATTTGCGCCGCGGATATATTCAAACCTGCAAGCGAAAAGAGGATATTTTTTTCACTTAAGGCGGGAATGAGAACAGAGGTAAATTTTGCAAACGCTACTGCTACTGCAGCTATCGTTCCTGTTTGGATAACAAGAAATAATGTCCATCCGTATAAGAAACCAATGAGAGGGTTATATGCTTCACGAAGATAAACATACTGTCCCCCTGCATGGGGCATCATGCTTGCTAATTCACCGTAGCTTAAAGCTGCGATTAGGGTAATGATGCCGGTAATTATCCAAACAACAAGAAGCATCCCACCAGAACCAACCGTGCGTGAAATATCTGCGCTGACAATGAAGATGCCGGAGCCAATCATCGAACCGATGACAATCATCGTAGATGAAAGGAGTCCAAGCTCACGCTTGAATTCTGGTTCTTGTGATTTGGTTAGTTCAGGCATTTAATTGTGAAGGTAATCTGAATTGTGTTAGTTCATCTTCCCTTTAGTCCCCTCCTTAGGAAGGAGGGGAAATAGGGATACTCACAAAAATTACTTTCCTTGTTTCGCTCTTAGTTGTGCCAGCACACTGTGTCTCCGGCTATAAGCAAAATAAATTACAAATCCTATCCCAAGCCATGCAAACAGCCGCCACCAATTTGCTACAGGGAGTGAAAACATGAGCATGAGACAGCAAAGCATTCCCATGATCGGAACAAATGGAAATAGGGGAGATTTAAACGGACGTTCAACATGTGGATGCGTTTTTCGCATGATGAGCACAGCTGCACAAACAATAACAAAGGCAAGAAGCGTTCCGATGTTTGTTAAATGGAGGAGAGCATCAATTGGGAGGAATCCAGTTAATATTGAAACAAATATTCCTATAAGAATGGTGCTTTTCCAAGGGGTTTTGAATTTCGGGTGAACTGCAGAAAAGAAACTCTGTGGAACCATACCATCGCGAGCCATTGCAAGGAAAACTCTTGGACCGGAAAGCATCATAACGAGAAGTACGGAGGTTATTCCCGCAACGCCTGCAGAGGCGATAATAACTTCTGCCCAAGGAAGTCCGGCATGTTTGAATGCATCCGAAACGCCTGCGTTAATGCTGATTTCATGGTAGGGAACCATCCCGGTCAATACGGCAACGACTGCAATATAAAGCACAGTACAGATAAGTAAAGATGCAATAATCCCAATGGGAACATCCTTCTTTGGGTTTCTTGCTTCTTCTGCGTGAGTGGAAACAGAATCAAAACCAATGTATGCAAAAAAGATGATTGCTGCTCCTGCCAACATTCCAACAGGCGCTCCTCCTGCATCCGTTTGTCCGGCAATAGTATATCCAAAGAAGCCTAATCCAGACATGCCATACGGTGCGAAGGGGGTCCAATTTTCAGGGCTGATATAAAACGAACCAACCAGGATAACGAAGATAACCGCTGCGACCTTAATGAACACCATAGTTGCATTAAAGCTGGCGCTTTCTTGAATTCCTTTTACCAAAATCATTGTAACAATTCCCACAATAATCACTGCGGGTAAGTTAATCACACCGCTTGTTGCAATTAATCCGCCAGTGGCTGTATCATATACTAATGGAGGACCCGCTAAAGCAGGTGGTAGTACAATACCGATTTTTGCTATAACACTTTGAAAGTAACCGGACCATCCATTTGCAACGGTAGCTGAGCCAACGGCATACTCAAGAACTAAATCCCATCCAATAATCCACGCAAATAATTCTCCCAATGTAGTATAAGCATACGTATAGGCAGAGCCTGCTACAGGAGCCATAGAGGCAAACTCTGCATAACATAATGCAGCGAAAATACAAGTTATACCTGCGACGGCATACGATATCATTAGAGATGGTCCTGCGACATTGTGCGCTGCCGCTCCGGTAGCAACAAAGATACCAGCTCCGATAACAGCACCGACTCCCAGAGAAGTCAGTTGTACTGGTCCAAGAACACGCCGGAGTCGGTTCTCGCCCTTCATTTCCTCCATCAAGAGCTCGAATGGCTTCCTGGCAAAAAGATTACTCATCGTAGATTGTTCCTTTCATCTAGTTTGTTAAATAATAAACCGAATTGTAAGCAAAAATGTAGATTTAAGCAAGAAAAAACTGTACTAAATGTTTTCTGTTTTTCAGTTTTTTCACAGTTTGAAATTGATTGTTTTGAGTTTGTGGTTATTAGATTCTCACCTTGCTCAACGGTTTTCTG
>SCUC01000346.1 GCA_004322375.1 Bacteroidota bacterium | reverse complement strand
GTTTGACTTTAATAAACTATTTTTTATTCGTTGTAATTTCATTGGTAACTCTTCTTGCATCGAGTTCTTCCATACAAAACCATCAGCTTGAAGCAATGCGGCAATATACCTGTATGTTTCTGCTTTATGGATTGTAATAAAAATGATTTTCACTTTCTCTAATTTCTCTTTAATCAAGCTTGCGGCTTTAAACCCGTCCATTTCATCCATGCTGATATCCATCAGAATAAGATCGGGTTTTAATATCTGAGCTTTCATTATAGCTTCTCTGCCGCTGCTTGCCTGACCCACAATTTCAACATCTTTCATGGTAGCAAGAAATTCGACGAGAATGTTCCGAAAACTTTCATTATCATCTACTACTAATGTCTTTATTGCTATCATACGAAAAACGTTCATTTGGATCATTTTGTCCATGGGTAATGATACGAAAGAATCGAGTCCGTATCAATAGGGCAAAATGCGTATTTTATTAAATAAAGCAGGTATTGTAGTTTATCTAATATAAACTACCTAGAGAAAATGCTCTACCTATACTAACAAAAGTGTGCGAAAAGATGAAAAATATGTGATTTTCTTGGGGCAGTCGCACAAGGTCAACCCTCCGCTTTTACTATCCCTCGTTGCATTGCGTAACGAACTAAGCTTGCCGTTTCATGAATATTAAGTTTTTGCATTAGATTATTCCTGTGCGTATTAATCGTACGGACGCTTAAGAAAAGCTTTTCAGCAATTTGAACATTCGTAAACCCCTCGGCAATATACTGCAGGATTTCTATTTCTCGCTTTGTCAGATGGGGTTCTCCGGACTCTTTTGCGGGCAAAAGCTCGTTTCGCGAACGATCAATGTAATCTTTAATCAACAGCTTAGAAATATTCGTGCTGAAGAACCATTCGCCCGCAATGATCGCTTGAATTGCATGAAACAGCTCATCTTTATCCGCGTTTTTCAACACATATCCGTTCGCACCCGCGCGTATCATTTGATAGACATACTCCTCATTTTCATGCACCGTGAACACTAAAATTTTTAGCTCAGGGTATGTTTGCTTTAGAGTTCTCGTCAGCTCAATCCCGTTAATCTTCGGCATCGAGATGTCCGTCAGAATAATATCGGGTTTTGACCTGCCCACCATGTCTATGACTTCATCCCCATCCTTTGCCTCACCGATAATAACAAATTCAGGATTGCTTTTTAACAATAATCCCAAACCTGTTCGGACTACGTCATGATCATCTGCAATAATAATTTTTATTTTTTTCATTGTTTTGCCGGTATGTTAATAAGTAATTTTGTGCCATGCCCCGCCTCGCTAATGATTTCAAATGTTCCCCCGACGTTTTCCGTTCGTTCTTTCATGCTGATTAATCCAAGCCCCCGTTTCGTCTGTGTTTTAACGTCGCGTGTTTTTTGGTCTATTCCAATTCCGTTATCCTCAATGGTAAGCAAGAACCCTCTCGTATCGAGCGTAAATTCAATAGTAATTAACGTCGCCTTTGAGTGCTTGGCAATATTATTAAGCGCTTCCTGTGTTATTCGATACAATGCAATCTCAATGTATCTATCAAACCGTTCATGTGTTGATATTGCCGGGTGATATGCAATCGGTATTTTGAACGTCGTTTCAAATTCCTTAAATAACAGTTGAAGCGCTACTGTTAACCCAAAATCATCCAGGGCTGAAGGGTGTAAATTTACTGAGATGCGATGTGTTTCCCCAATCATCTCCGTGATTTGACCCTTGATTTTCTTAATCCGTTCCTGTAGCTTTTTATTTTTTGCCGGCGCTTCCCCCGAGAGAAGCTCAAGATGCAGCTTTATTCCGCTCAATCGTTGACTCAAGCCGTCATGGAGCTCCCGCGCTATTCTTCGCCGTTCTTCTTCCTGGGCGCGCTGAACTGATACGCTAAAATATCTCAAGTCTTCCGCTCTCTGGCGAGCAATATGCTCCAGCTGACTCTGTATTTTTTTCTGCTCAGTAATATCACGGGCAATGCCAACTAATGCAATCGGAGTGCCGTTCTGGTCTCGCACGACCGATGTGCTGAGAAAAACAGAAAATTCTTCGCCGTTTTTCTTACGATTGATCAGCTCGCCATGCCATCCTTCTTCAAACGTTTTCGTGATAATTTCATTCGATAATCTTTCTGAGCTATCCTTACCTCTGAGCATTTCAATATTATTGCCCAGAACTTCATACTCTTCATAGCCGTAGGTTTTTAACATTGCAGGATTTACAGAAAGAATAACATTGTTTAAGTCGGTAATCGTCACACATTCATTCATGCTGTTGATGGTGTGTCCGAGCATAGTAATCTGACGCTCCACGATTTTGCGTTCCGTGATATCGCGAATCGAGGCGCTGACCACTAACCCTTCTGCTGTTGTTATCGGGCTTAGGCTCACCTCAACGGGAAATTTCTTCCCGTCTTTTCTCTTAGCATAGAGGTCTAAACCTCTTCCCATCGGTCGCGCTTGAGGGTCTTTAAAAAATTCTGCACGGTCAAGTACATGCTGTTTTCTGTAACTTTCGGGCAATAACAATTCAACCATTTTCCCGTACAATTCCTCCCGATTGTAGCCAAATAGCTTTTCAGTCTGTGAATTGACAATAGTGATCAAACCCTGACGGTCAACGATAACTAAGGCATCGGGCGCTGATTCGATTAATTCTCGAAACTTAAGTTCAGATTGAACCCGTTCCGTTATATCCTGACCCGTCCCGATAATTTTTTCAGAGGAATCTACAACGGTCACCAAGATGGCTCCTCTCGTGTGCATTGTTCTCACCACGCCATCAGTGCGCACAATCCTATGATCGAATTCAAATGAAAGATGATTCGTTCGCGCATGAGTTATTTTCCTGTGAACCTCGGAACGATCGTCCGGATGGATACGTTCAAGAAACGCGTCATAGCTTGGGGTAAATTCTTCTTTATTCAAGCCAAAAATGCGATACAATTCATCCGACCATAAAACCACATTGTGCGTAACATCCCACGACCAGCTGCCAATATGAG